>JBDTMO010000315.1:0-6636 GCA_039934235.1 bacterium
TGTTGCCGCCCCACGTGTACGGAGTGCCGACATACTTGTCGGCCGTGCTGAGAACGCGCGCCGTAGTGGCGGTCGCCGGCGGCGACCTTGGAATACGCGCGGTGGGTGATCGCGTCGATGAGCCGCCGCGCGAACCAATCGCTTCGCCCGCGAGAATCACCGCCGAGAGGACTGTTGACGGCGATGCGGTGAGTGTGCCTTGCGCACATGCGGCAACGAGAAGCATGCAGCACACGATGAGAGCAGTCGTCAGGGGCGCCCGCGAAGTCATGCCGCTTTCAAGGCAGCTTCGGCGCCACGAGCGTGTTGAATGCTAAGGCGTTGATCGCCAACACCTTATCGTCGCGCGTCGATTCACGTGCTCGAAGAATTGTCCGCTTTGAACGACAGCCAACCGCTGCGAATGAGGACAGCTGTTGGCGCTACCGCTTTGACAGCACGAGGCAGCTCGCGATCTGGCCCCGATTCTCCGCCGCGTCGCACCACGCGCCGGCGACTGCCGTTGCGGCCGTCGAATCGCGAAGGTATCCGAACAGATCGTGCGCCTCTTCGGCATGTCCGGTGATGACATCGGTAATTCCGCGCAGGTCGTGTGTTCGTCCAGACAGCGAGTCAATTTCAACCAGCCGCGCGGCGAATGGATCGTCGGCGTTTACGGCGTTCACCCATGAGCGAACGCCGCGGGGCAGCGACACCTCGCCCATGTCGCCGAGGAGGATTTCACGCAGCCCGCTGTTCCCGATTGGCGATCCCATGGTCACCAGCCGCTCGACCTCCGGGACGCTGGCGTCACCGCGCGCTCCGCGATGCTGCAGGTGGCTCCACGTGATCAGTGCGCCGAGGCTGTGCGCCACGATGACGACGGGCCGCCCCTCAGCATGCGCCCGCGCAATCGCGTCTGCAACGCGACCCTCGGCCGCGCATCGCCTGGCGGGATCTCCGATGAACCGGAGGTCGCCGGCGACGTCGCGGGCGCCGTCGGCGACGGAATCGTCCGTGGTTGCTTGCACCAGGTCGCTCGCGATGAGGGCGAGCGAGCGAAAGATGGTATTTGGCGAGATACCGGCGTCGGGATTGCTGGTGTGCGACTCGCACGACGTCGCGGTGCCCAGCACGGCTCGGCGGACATCCATCAGGTCCGCGTACCAGACGAGCCGAATGTCGTCGCTCTCCAGCAGGGAATCACCGGTAGCGAGGAACGCTCCCTCGCGCAGCGCGTGGAGTGCATCGCGATGAAAGTCCGCGGAGTCGCGTGCGAGAAATCCGCGGCCGTGGACTACGAGCACAACGGGCCGGCGCGGGGCCACATGCTCCACTGGAAGCAGTGGGAGTGTCGCCGCGGACGCGACCAGGGACAGCGCGAGAAGAAGGGTGACAGGGTTCATATGTGTCGAGTTCTACGGACAAATCTCCAGTCAGTTCCGGAATGGCCGAAAAATCTCAGCGGACCTGAGGCGTGCGCAATGCACCGCATGTCGCCGATCTACACGTAAAGTGTTGCCGACAACTGTATCTGGCGTCTGTATGGTAGAAGGAGGTGGCCAAAGAATGGCTACGCACGAAGTGTTTCCAGTCGCGGACGATCAAAGCATCGAGGCGCGATTTTTTGACGTCTCTATCGATATGCTGTGTTGCCTGGACTACAGCGGTCACTTCAAGCGACTCAGTGCAGCTTGGGAGCGGACACTGGGATTCACGCGCGAGGAACTGATGTCATCCCAGTTCATCGACTTTGTGCATCCCGACGACCGCGAGCGCACGATCGCGCAAAACGGTGTCGTGCGGACGGGCGGGCAGGCACTCGCCTTCGAGAATCGCTACCGCTGCCAGGATGGGTCGTACAAATGGCTCCGCTGGAACGCGACGACAGTCCCTTCCGAGCGCACCATCTATGCGGTCGCGCGTGACATCACCAACGAGAAACGGATCGAGGAAGAGCGCGAGCAACTCGTGCGTGAGCTGCAAGCAGCGCTCGCCGAGATCCGGACGCTTCACGATATCCTTCCGATCTGCTCATACTGCAAAAGGATTCGCGACGACGAGAATGCGTGGCAGTCGGTGGAGACCTATATCTCAGGCCACACGAAGACGAAGTTCAGCCACGCCATCTGTCCATCGTGCTATGCGAGCGAAGTCATGCCGCAGTTCAAGGCACTCGAGAACGAGTAGAGACGTTTATCGAGCTGGTCCGCCGTGTGGACGAAGGCACCAACCACGCGATGAACGTATTCTTGTCGCAACTCATGCCCACTTCCGGAGTTTGCGCACACATGACGAATCCACCTACGCCGACGCTCTTTGAATGGGTCGGCGGCATGCCAGCCCTCGAGAATCTCACCGCGCGCTTTTACGAGTCCGTAAAAGCTGACGCTCTCATCGGCCCAGTGTTCGCGCACATGAGCAGCGAACATCCGCGCTTCGTTGCCGAGTTCATCGCAGAAGTGTTCGGCGGACCGACGACCTACTCGGACACTCGCGGCGGACATGCACACATGGTCACCCAGCACCTCCAACGGCATCTTACGCAGGCGCAACGCGAGCGTTGGTTCTCGCTGTTGCTCACCACTGCGAACGAAGTCGGCATACCCGACGACCCCGAGTTCCGTTCGGCGCTCGTTGGCTATCTCGAGTGGGGTTCGCGGCTCGCGGTGCTGAACTCGCAACCGGGCGTGGAAGCGCCCGCCGAGTCTCCGATGCCCAAGTGGGGTTGGGGCGTGCCGGGTGGTCCGTATCAGCCGTAGGCAAACGGTTGCCCCTTGCGCGTTACGGGCGTCCTGCCCTATGATGACAAAGTCGACCACCACACTGCGCCACAAATAATGACCTTCGCTTCGTTCGTCCGCCTTTCGCTTATTAGCGTAGCCTCCGTATCACTTACGGAGGTAATTCGCATGCGAGAGGGTACGACGGCGTAAGAGCACCAACGACCGCGACCCCTCTCGAAACGGGAGGGGTCGCGCGCATCTCGAGTCGCCGCGGCCCGTCCCTCTCCGGACGGGCCGCGGTCGCATTCTCCCCCTCGAGAGGCTTGCATGCGATCGGACACCATCAAGCGCGGCATGGAGCGCGCGCCCCACCGCAGCCTGCTGCGCGCCACGGGCCAGGTGCAGGACGGCGAATGGGACCGCCCGTTCGTTGCGGTGTGCAATTCGTACGTCGACATCGTGCCGGGTCACGTGCACCTCCAGGCCTTTGGCAAGGTCGTGAAGGACGCCATTCGCGACGCGGGCGGCATTCCGTTCGAGTTCAACACGATTGGTGTCGACGACGGAATCGTGATGGGGCACAGCGGCATGCATTACTCGCTGCCCTCGCGCGAAATCATCGCCGATTCAGTCGAGACGATGGTGCGTGCCCACTGCTTCGATGCAGTGATCTGCATTCCGAACTGCGACAAGATCGTGCCCGGCATGTTGATGGGCGCAGCGCGCGCGAATGTCCCAACCGTGTTCGTTTCCGGCGGGCCGATGGAAGCGGGTGTCGATTCAGCGGGCAAGAAGGTCGACCTCATCTCGGTGTTCGAGGGTGTCGGCCAGCGCGCTGCCGGAACAATCGACGACGCGCGCCTGCTCGACCTCGAACGCAACGCGTGCCCCACGTGCGGAAGCTGCAGCGGCATGTTCACCGCCAACTCGATGAACTGTCTGTGCGAAGCGATTGGGCTCGCACTGCCTGGCAACGGTTCGATTCTCGCCACGTCGCCTGCGCGACACGCGCTCGCGCGCCGCGCTGCCGAGCATCTCATGCGATGCGTGCGCGAGAACGTGACGTTCCGCGATATCGTGACGCCGCACGCGATCGACAACGCGGTGGCGCTCGACGTCGCCATGGGTGGCTCCACGAACACGGTGCTGCACGTCCTCGCTCTCGCACGTGAAGCCGAAGTGGACTATCCGCTCGCACGGTTCAACGAGGTGGCCGAGCGAACGCCGCACCTCGCGAAGGTGTCGCCGGCGTGGGATGGCGATCGCCAGTGGCACATGCAGGACGTTAGCGCAGCGGGAGGCGTTCCAGCCATCCTTGCGGAGCTCGCGCGTAAACCGGGCACACTGCATCTCGACGCACGCCTGGTCACGGGCCAGACACTCGGCGAATCGCTCGAAGGCGTGACCAATGAGAACCCCGAGTGCATACGCCCAATTGACAATCCGCACACTGCACGAGGCGCACTCGCGGTTCTCTTTGGCTCACTCGCGCCGCTTGGCGCCGTGATCAAGGTGGGCGCGGTGTCTCAACACGAGATGACATTTCGCGGCCCGGCACGGGTGTTCGATAGCGAAGAGGCGGCAACAGAAGCCGCGATGGCCGGCGGCATTTGCGCGGGCGACGTGATCATCGTGCGCAACGAAGGACCGCGTGGCGGGCCTGGAATGCGAGAGATGCTCTCGCTCACCAGCTTGTTGAAGGGAATGCCGATTGGTGAATCCGTCGCACTCATTACCGACGGACGCTTCTCCGGCGGAACGCGCGGGTTGTGCATTGGTCACGTGTCGCCGGAGGCCGCAGAGGGTGGTCCAATAGGCCTGCTGCACGAGGGCGACATCGTCGAAATCGATCTGGCCGCGCGGCGCCTCGACGTGGAAGTCTCGGCGATCGAGTTCCAACGACGTGCTCGTGAATGGCGCGCGTTGCCGCCCAAGTTTACGCGCGGCTGGCTTGCGCGATATGCCGCCATGGTCACGAGCGCGCATACCGGCGCCATCCTCGCGGTGCCGGAAACGCGTGGCGTGTTGCAGCCGGTGTCGTCGCATGACGCCTCCTGGAGCACAAGTTCGGAGCCACACGTGTTTGCGACGTCGAGCGGAGGTGCGCAATGAAAACCGCCTCCGATCCGGCGCTGCGCACGGGCGCGCAGATTCTGTGCGAAGCGCTCGTGCGCCAGGGCGTCGACGTGATGTTTGGAATTCCGGGCGGCGCGATCATGCCGTTCTATCACGCGTTGCCTGAATACGCCGACCAGTTGCATCACGTGCTCTGCCGGCACGAGCAAGGGGCAGGGCACGCCGCGGAAGGTTACGCGCGCGCGAGTGGGCGTGTCGGCGTGTGCATCGCGACGAGCGGGCCTGGCGCGACGAATCTCGTGACGCCAATCGCCGACGCGTGGATGGATTCGTCCCCGATGGTGGCCATCACGGGGCAGGTGTCCAGCGCGCTGCTTGGCACAGACGCATTTCAGGAAACGGACATCATTGGCATCACCGTGCCGATCACGAAGCACAGCTACCTGGTGCGCGATCCGCGCGATCTTCCACGCGTTATCGCGGAAGCGTTTCACATCGCTTCGACGGGACGACCGGGCCCGGTACTCGTTGACGTCACGAAAGACGCGCAACAAGCGAGCGTCGTCCCGAATTGGGACGTCGAGCTCGACCTCGCCGGCTACGACGACCATCGCCTGCGCGACATCGACGCAACGGCCGTCGCGGCCGCGCTCGCACTGCTCACGAATGCCGAGCGTCCGCTCATCCTCGCGGGCAATGGTGTGATTCAATCGGGCGCGACCGCCGAGCTCCTCGCGTTCGCGGAGCTCACGAGCATTCCTGTCATCACGACGCTGCACGGTCTCGGCGCATTTCCACAGGATCATCCGTTGAGCCTGGGTATGCCGGGCATGCACGGGTGGGTGCACGTCAATCGTGCCATTCAACGTTGCGACGTGTTGCTCAATGTCGGCAGTCGGTTCGATGATCGGGTGACTGGTAAGGCGTCAACGTTCGCGCCGCATGCGTCGGTCATTCATGTCGACGTCGACCCGTCGGAGATCGGCAAGCTCGTGAAAGTGGCGGTGGGCATTGTCGGCGACGCGCGCGCAGCGTTGTTGGCGCTCACGGCGGCTGTGGAGGCGCGGGACACGCAGGCGGACGGATGCCCCGCACACAGCGCCGCGCCGGCATTAGAAGCGTGGCGCGACGAAATCCGCGACCTCCGCGAGCAGTTCGAGCCACGACAGGAATATCGTCGCCGCCCCGAGAGCGACACGTTGCAGCCGCACGACGTGTGCGCCGCGTTGAACGCCGCGCGCCAGCGCCGCGGCAATTGCCGGGTTGTCACCGATGTTGGCCAGCACCAGATGTGGACCGCGCAGTTGCTCGATTGGCATCACCCGCGCTCGCACATCACCAGCGGCGGCTCGGGCACCATGGGCTTCGCTGTGCCTGCTGCACTCGGCGCCGCGATGGCGCTGCCGAATGAAACGATCTGGGTCGTCGTCGGCGACGGCGGATTCCAGATGACCAATCAGGAAATAGCGACGATGGCGCAGGAAGGGCTGACCAACATCAAGATCGCCATTGTGAACAACGGCTATCTCGGTATGGTGCGGCAGTGGCAGCAGTTGTTCGAGGGACGGCGCTACAGTGGTACGCCACTCACCGGTCCCAACTTCGCCAAGCTCGCAGAGGCATACGGCGTCCTCGGCATCACTGTCGACAGCGTGGCGCAGGCCAGCTCGGCCATCGACGAAGCGTGGGACCATCATGGCGTTGTCGTCATCGACTTCCGCGTTGAGCGTGAGGCAAACGTGTTTCCGATTGTGCCGCAGGGGCGAAGCATCGGTGAGATGATGACCGATGTACACACGCACGCGGCAGCGACGGATCCGGTGCCTGCATACGCGGGGCAACCATGAACGCAACC
>JBDTMO010000316.1:0-6634 GCA_039934235.1 bacterium
GCGGTGCTGAGTGCCGCGCGAGCGGCGCGGTGAGGATGGAGGGAGCGACTGTCGTGGTCACGCTCAACGATTACGGCCTGCGCCGTCGTCGGGCATCGGGACGGGTCCTGCGTCGCGTCAGGAGTTTCCCTCGGTTAACCGGCGCTCACTGGCGAAACACCTTACGCGCATCGCGGGGCAAAGCTGACTGTTGAGGCCTGCTCTCCGTTCTAGAATCCGTCCATCGGCACTAAGTAACCCCAAGCGAGTCAAGGTGCTCCCGTGCGTTCCTCATCAGCCCGCCTAAAGGAAGCAAGCAGCGATCTGCTCAGTTCGTACCTGAAAGAAATTGGGACGTATCCACTGCTGAGCCAGCCGGAAGAAGGCGAACTGTCAGACCGCATCCGCGCCGGCGATCGGGACGCCATGCAGCGCCTGGTGTGCGCCAATCTCCGATTCGTTGTTTCCATCGCGAAGAAATATCAGAATCAGGGCGTCTCGCTCGCGGACCTGATCAACGAAGGAAACCTTGGACTCGTGCGGGCGGCGGAAAAGTTCGACGGCGCGAAAGGCGTCAAGTTCGTCTCGTACGCGGTGTGGTGGATTCGCCGTGCCATCCATCAGGCGCTCGCCGATCATGGCCACGCTGTCCGCGTACCGCTTGGTCGAGTCGGCGCGTTCCATCGGATTCGGCGACGCATCAATGCAATGCGTCAGTCGCTGGGTCGCGATCCCACGCAGCACGAAATTGCCGCGGACCTCAACGTGTCTGAAAACGAGATCGAGACGTCGATTGTCGTGTCACTCGAGCCGCTGTCACTCGACGCGCCGATAACCGCCGACGAGACAGGCCGCCTGCTCGATTACCTGCCGGCTGAGCCGGGCTGCGCGCGGGAGGACGAGGCGGAAGAGTCCGCACTCGGCGCGTGCGTCGAGCGGGCGATGGGACAGCTGAGAACGCGCGACGCTGAAGTGCTTACGCTGTACTTCGGCTTTCAGGGCAACGATCCCATGACGCTCGAGAGCATTGCGGCGCGCTTCGGCATTACCCGCGAGCGCGTGCGCCAGATCAAGGAGCGAGCCCTGACACGCCTTCGCAAATCTCCAGAGGCGAACGCGCTGATCGCGCTTCGGTAGGCCGCACTCGAACGACAAGGAGATCTGAGCGTGTCCAGCGGTGCTTACCAGGCGGGAAGTCCGGCGCTGCGGCGCTTCGAGCACGCGTTGCTCGATGCCCTCCTGCTCGGCGGGCTGTTCTCACCTGTTGCGTGGGCATTCGTCGGCACGAGTGGACGCATGGTGTTGAATCTCCCGACACGCGTCGCCATCGCGATCGCCCTGTGCGGCGCGACCATCGTCGCGTCGGTACGCCTCGAGCATCGCGCCCAGAATCTCGTTGCAGCCGCCGTCGTGAAGCTCGGCGCCGTCACGGCCGCCGCCGTCGCCATTGCCCTGGTACTCGAATTCGCAGCGAATTCGTTTTACACGGCCCCGGCCCTCATGGACGGCATGGCCGCACTGCTCGTGGTGCGCGTCATTGCCAGCGTGCTGCGTTGGCGTGCGGTGGTCCGGCGTGAAAAGTATGTCGTGATGTCGCGCCCGAACGTCGAGGCGAGCAACGTGCGTCCCCGGCGACATCTGACACTCGTGCCGAACGGCCCACGTGCGCGTCCCATGGCGCTACCGTCCGTCGCGCTTGCGGACGCACTGGCGAGTGTAAGTGCATGGTCGCTGCTCGCGTTCTGGATTCTGGTGGCACTCGAACACCGACATATTGCCTCTGTCGTGCTGGTGTTCACGAGCGTGTTGCTTGTGCTCGCATGTGTCATTCTTATCCCGGACGCGCTGGCGGGCCAAGGCTTGTTACCGCGTGGTATGACGAACGCACCCTGGACGACTCACGGGCCTCGGCAAATACCGAGTGATGCGAGGCCGAGAGCGCGCTGACTCTCCGCCGCTCGCTGGTTCCTCGCACCACCAACGCGCCTATTGGCGTTCCGCGATGCTCGATTTGCGCGTCATTCTCCAGTTGCCGTCGTTCGAGCCTCCGTGGTCGCCACGTGTGATGAACGTGCCGCGAATGGTGTCTGCGACCAGCGCGCCCGTGAATCGCGTCGTCACCGTGCAGTCGCAGTCGGGGCCGACATACGGTTCCAACATTCCGGCAACGGATCCAAAGCCGACGCGCACGAACTCGATGCGCAGCGCTTGTGGGACGCGCACGTGCGTCCGATGCTCGTCGGCACGGTCGGCCGAGCGAATCGGTTGTCCGAGTGGCGCGAACATCAATACGTCGCCATACGCGCTATCCGTTCCCGCAGCGAGGGAGAACGTGATCACACCGCGGCGGTCGGAGCCGTTGCTCCAGTATTCTCCTTCCCACTGGCCCGCTAACGCCCGGATGGACGCCGGTTCGCCCTGCAATACAATCGGGGACGGCTGGCCCGCGCAGCCGACCAGCACGACGGCGGCAAGGCACTCGAGTATGCGCTTCATTGTGATCTCCAGGGAAAGAGCCATCCCAGTGCGTTCACTGGGCGTGACTCGTGGGTGTACGTGGCAGTAGGCTCAACACGGTTTCGCCCGTGTCGTGGTGGATGCGCAACGCGACATCAGCGCCAGCGGTATCACGCACGATGGACAGGCGATCGGCATCGGACACGTAGCGCGTTCGATGCTGGCGTCGACCGTGCGTCTCTCCCAAGGCGATAAGGACGAGGTGGCTCGGAGCGTTGTACGATGTGCCGAACAGGATGTAGCCTCGTTCCGCCGATACGACGCCATGCTCGGGATCGTTCACGTCGAGCACGGCAACCCGACCCGCATTGTGCCGAGCGAAGTCGGCGAGCCGCGCCTCCCATTCGCGTCGCTCGATCTTCGCTTCCGTGCTGCCGTCCGGCGGCTCCACCGGCGGTACGCCCGAAAGGGGGCGATCCGGCGCGATGAGGACGGAGCACTCCGCGCTTCGTATGACGCGCTCGGCAACACCGCCCACAAGCAAACGCTGCAGCGCGTTGTGCCCATTGCGGCCCACGGCAATGAGGTCGACGCGATGCGCATCGGCAAAGTCGACGAGTCGCTGTGCCGGATGTCCTTCTCGCACCTCGCACTTCACCTCGATGCTCGGCGGCAGGTCGAGCGACCCGATGAACCGCTTGAAACGGCCTGCCAGGTGGTGGCGATATGCGTCGTCATCGCGCAGCGACTCGTCATCGCTCGTATTCGACGGCTGCCACACGTGAACCAGGTGAAGCGTCGCCGGTGACGCGAGCAGCGAGGCAACGGACTGCGCCGCGTACGCACTCGAGCGGCTAAAGTCGGTGCCGACCGCGGCGCTGGTGAACTCGGCGCGAAACGAATGTGCAACGGCGAGCACTGGGCACTCCGCCAGTCGCGCGGTTCGCAACACGGTGTCGCCGCCGAGCAGCCGGTCGATTGCGCGATGCCGCCCGATTCCCATGACGACGTACGGAACCTGACGTTCGTGCGCAACGCGAGCGAGCGTGTGTGAAACATCGCCGCACAATACTTCAACCGGTCGCGCGGCCAGGTCGCGGTTCGGAACGATGGCGCGCGTCAGTCTGCGTCGCGCATAGGCGACACGTTCCTCGACGAGGCCGCCGATGGGCGACCCGTCGCTATTCCAGATGTGTGCGGGAACGGGCTCGATCACGGAAAGGATCGCCAGCTGGCGGCGAAGCTGTTTCGCGATGCGTTCACCCGCGCGCATTATCGTGGCAACCTCTCGGTCGCTTGCAGCGACGATTACCGGTCCGCCGCGAACGGCGGATCCATCAGCATCCATGGGCCACTCGGCGAGCATGGTTGCGTACGTCATCGTCCGTCCCTCCTGCTGTCGTGATGCGTAAGACCGCTGCATCAGGATCGGGACAGGACCCACCGGCGCATATCAGGCAATGGAGGACAACGGCCGTGTCGGGAATAGTTCGGACAAGAATGCACACTTCCTCCGACTTCGCGCTTGGTGCCCGCGCGTATCGTTTACAGGATGAGGCGCATGCGGGTGCGCCGGCCACAGCGGAGCGCGCGATGACCGATATCGAAGTTCCACACCACCCTGTCGTCGCCATTCCTCATGGAACGTTGGCCGAAGTCGGGCGTGCGCTCGCGGACCGGCCGTACGCGAGACGAGGCGCTCCGCTTTCCGAACATCCAATTCGCGTGATGCTCGTTGACGATCACACAATCGTGCGCGCTGGGCTCAAGGCCCTGCTGCACGGCAGTCCGGACATCGGCGTCGTTGGCGAAGCGGCGGGTGGCGACGAAGCGCTCATCCTGGCTCGGCGATTGACGCCAGACGTCATCGTCATGGATCTGCACATGCCCAACGGCGATGGCGCGTCGACGACACGTCAGCTTCAGCGCTTCATGCCGGAGGTGCGTGTGCTCATCCTGAGCATGGACGGTGAGCGTGAAAAGCTTGTCGCCTGTCTTACGGACGGTGCGCGAGGATACTTATCGAAACACGTGGCCGAGCGAGAACTCGCCGAGGCGATCCGCGTTGTGGCCGCAGGCGATGTGTATGTGCGTCCGGCCGTCGCCCGCGAGCTGGCGGCGACACCATCGGCCATGCCAGATCGCAGCGCGGAGGCGGGCGCACGTCTCACGCAGCTCAGCGCGCGGGAGCGCACCGTGTTCGAGCGTACGGCGGCCGGATTCAACGGCCCGGAGATCGGTCAGCAGCTTGGCATTACCGCCAAAACGGTGGACACGTACAAGCAGCGCATTGCCGCGAAGCTCGGCATATCACATCGGAGTGACTACGTGCGCCTCGCGCGCGATGCGGACCTCGTGACGACCCCCGAGTCGCATCCCTGAGGGAACTCAGCGCCGCGCGGCAAGCCATTGCGATTGCGTCGTTGGTTCTACGTACGGCACTGCGACGCGGCGGATCCAGACTCCCGATGCGACGTGCAGCGCGCCGAAGGTGACGGCATAGCCGGCGCCCGCGTACAGCACCGCGAAGATGCTGGTGCGCGGCCACGTGAGTGCCAGAACGGCGAGCGTGACGTTCAGGGTCGTCCACCCAATGAGCGTCAGCCGAGTGCGCGGCATCGGCCAAAGCGCGAGCGCCAACGCGCATGTGAGGGTGGCATAGAACACGAGCCAGAGTGCGACGAGCCGAAGCGTGACGTCTAGCGAGACGCGCGGCAGGACGACGGTTAACACGGCGAAGCCAATGCACGCGGCGCCGTTGGCCAGCGGGAGCGGCCATCCCCGCGATGCGCGTCGCGTGCGTAGCGCGAGGAACATCTCGTAAGCGCCGGAGAGTGTCAGGAGGCCGGCGGCGGCAAACATCGCGCTCGCGACCGCGACATTCGGCCAACTGAATGCGGCAAGGCCGAGAACGATCATCAGGCCGCCTCGCGTGACGAGCGATGATGCGAATCTCGAGGCCTCACGAGACACGGTAATCATGGTCACCTCCTATCCGATGGGTCGCCCATAACAAGGTGCTGCGTGCGACGGGCCGGCGGAGTCGGGAGAGTTCCGCGCGTTTGTGTGGGTGTTTCCGGATGGTTGCCGCCCTTCCGCAGCACGACTATGCGGTATGCGGCGCGCTCCCCGAAGGCGCCCTGTGACCGAGATACGGTTTACGAGGAGGGTAAGATGACGATGACGAGAATCGCGCGAGCCGTCGCTGTCGGAGCGGCGTGCCTCTTGGTCGGATCGATCGTTCCGAGGACGGCGGTAGCCCAGGCTACCGAGGAGGCGAAACCCCTACCGCGGCAGCTCCTCATTTCAACCCTCGTGGGGCAACTCGGCATCAAGACGGTGCCGGGTCAACCGGATGAGCTGAATGTCGGCGCCAGTTTTTCCGGAACCCTTGTCGACCCCGCAAAGCTCGCTGCCCTTGGCGGCGCAGGCATGCACGCTGGTGCGCGTGTGTCCGTGATGCGCATTGGCGCTGACAAGCTTCGCGTCGAGGCAGACGAAATGGAGCCAGTTGCCCTCACGAAGAAGCTGACGCTGCGAGTGGATGAGCAGGGGCGATTGAGCGCGGTCACACCCTAGCCACCAGCCGCAGTGGCGAATGAACAGGGAACTCCTCGTGCCGCGTCGCCCTTATGACAGCGAACGCAATCTCTTCGGAGGCAAGGTTGTTCCAGCAGATCGACTACACCATTGCGCTTGCCCGCCCGCATGATCTTGCGCTGCTTCCGCAAGTCGAGTTGGCGGCAGCGCGATTGTTGGCCGGGCACGCCCCGGACTCTGTCCTGAGCGAAACCACCAGCGACGCCGACTTCCTCGAGGCGCAACGTCGTGGGCATCTATGGGTCGCGCTTGCGGACGACGTCGCGGTTGGATTCGCGCAGGTCAGGGTACTCGAACCCTTGGCCGCACATCTCGATGAGTTGGACGTTCATCCAACTGATGGCCGCCGCGGGCTTGGCACTCGGCTCGTGCTGGCAGTCTGCGAATGGGCGGCTGCGAACGGACATGAGTGCGTGACGCTCTCCACGTTCCGCGACGTACCGTGGAACATGCCGTTTTACGCGCGACTCGGATTCAGGGTCATTCCGCCAGACGAACTGAGTCCAGCTCTTCGGTCGATTGTCGCGCACGAGGGGCGCCACGGTCTCGATGTCGGTCGTCGCGTGATTATGCGGCGCCCTACGAACCGTTGTCGTCC
>JBDTMO010000317.1:0-6631 GCA_039934235.1 bacterium
AGACAATGCCCGGATTCGGAAAATCGGGAACATTGCGCAGTGTCTCCTGTACGCGACGACGGACGTGTTCAGCGTTTGTCGCGACCTCCATTGCATCAGGCATTAGAGCGCCTAGCGATGAATGGTGAATGGATACGGCAGAGGCGTCGGCAACTCACCGTCGATGACTTCCACCGACGAGACGCCAGCCCCCGTTGGGCCGACATCGAGCGCACGTCGCAGCCGATCCAACGACGATGCTTCGCCTCCCGCCGCGACCTCGACATCGCCGTTCGGCAGATTCGTGACCCATCCGCTCAGCCCCAGGCGTCGAGCCTCCTCGCGGGCGAACCAGCGAAAGCCCACGCCCTGCACTCGGCCGCTGATGCGGAGATGGAGGAGCAGCACCCTACTGCTGCTCCCACCCCTGCGTGCCGAAGAGCGGCACGAAGCGCACCGGGGCAATGTCCTTCGTCTCGACGCCGGTGCCACGTCGGGTCACCAGCTTGAGCGTCTGCTCATCCTTGGAGCCGACCGGGATGAGCATGCGACCTCCATCCGCCAGCTGCTCGACGAGCGCTGGCGGAATGGAAGGTCCACCCGCACTCACAAGGATCGCGTCGTAGGGCGAATACTCGCGCCACCCGACCGTACCATCGCCAAGCAGCATGGACACGTTCGTCGCGCCCGCCTTGTTGATCGCCTCTCGCGCTGACGTGTACAGCGCCGAAATGCGCTCAATCGTAAAGACTTGCGCGACGAGATGCGACAGGAGCACGGTCTGATACCCCGAACCGGTGCCGACTTCGAGCACCCGTTCGTGTCCCTTCAGCGCAAGGATTTCCAGATAGCGCGCGTGAATGCTCGGCTGCGAGATGGTCTGCCCGCTACCGATTTGCAGCGGTGCATCCTCATAGGCGCGATGCCGCACTCCGGTGGGCACGAAGTGATGGCGCGGCGTCAGGTCGAACGCACGCAGCACGGCCATGTCGTGAATGCCCTTTTCGCGGAGGAGTTCGACAAGACGGCGCCGAGCGCCGCCCATCGCTCCTTCTACAGCTCCCGCCACCAATTCCCCGACGATTCCAGCATGCTGTAGTTGGTAAGGTCCAGATGCAAGGGAGTGATCGAGATGTAGCCCTCCTGAATCGCGCGGAAATCTGAGTCCGGCTCGCCGGTCCATGTTATCGATCCGCCGCCAATCCAGAAGATGTCGCGATCCCACGGATCGCGCATCGGCTTGAGTGATCCGGAATACACTCGACTTCCAAGACGCGTGAGCCGAACCCCCTTTACGCCGTCGGCGGGAACGGGCGGCAGGTTCACGTTGAGCAACGTATTCGCGGGAAACTTCGGAAGCGACGTGAGATGCGCAATGAGGGGAGTGAGCACCCTCACCTGTTCCTTCAGGTGCGTCAGGTCCGCACGCAGGTCGCCACCGGCGAATGAGAAGGCGATCGAGGGGATCCCAAGCGCCAGCCCCTCCATCGCCGCCGCCACGGTGCCTGAATAGAGGACGTCCTCACCCATGTTCTGGCCGTGATTGATTCCGCTCAGAATGAAGTCGGGACGCTCTTCGAGCAGCGCTTCAACGGCGATCATGACACAGTCCGTCGGCGTTCCATCGATTTGCCAACGACGCTCGGCACGGCGCACGGGACGCAACGGGTGATGCAGCGTCAGCGAGTGACTCGTGGCGCTCTGCTCGCGATCTGGCGCAACAACGAAAACGTCGCCGAGCGGCTCAGCGGCCTCGATGAGACATTCGATGCCGTGCGCGAGAATTCCGTCGTCGTTCGTGATGAGAAACCGCATTATCCAGGAGCCTCGACGGTAGTAGGTGCATGTCCATCGCCTCGCTCAGGACGACAGCTCACTTATCAGGGGAGAGAAAACGGATGAGCTCCTTCAATTCCGTCTCGAGCGACTCGAGTGTCTGCACAGTAAGCGCTGCACGCGCGGCTGTGCGAAGCTCGCCACCCTTGCGATGCTCATCCACTTTCTGGCGTGCGCCCTCGATGGTGTATTTCTCGGTGTACAGCAGGTGCTTCACGAGGAGGATGAGCTCGACCTCACGCCGTTGGTACACGCGATTGCCGGAGCGATTCTTCGCCGGGCTGAGAAAGCGAAACTGGCTCTCCCAGTAGCGAAGTACGTGCGGCTTGAGGTCGGTGAGTTCGCACACCTCGCCGATGCTGAAGAATTCCTGGATTGGTTCCACGGCACTCATGCGTCTTGCTCCGAGCGAAGTCCGCGCGCCATGATGTCGGCAACTGCTTGCCGCGCCGAGTGTCCGTCGAACAGGATACGGTGCACCATCTCGACGATTGGCATTTCCACTCCTTCCCGCATTGCCAGCGCAAGCGCGCTGCGTGTGGTCGCGACGCCTTCCGCCACGGTTTCCTTGCCGGCCAACGCTTCCTCGAGCGTGGCCCCCTGCCCTACTGCAACACCGACGGCGCGGTTGCGGCTCAGCGTTCCCGTGCACGTGAGCACCAGGTCACCAAGCCCCGCGAGGCCGGCGAACGTCGCGGCCTGCGCGCCCAGTGCCACGCCGAGACGAGTCATTTCGGCGAGTCCGCGCGTGATGAGTGCCGCGCGAGAGTTGTGTCCCAGCCCAACACCTTCGACGATTCCGGCCGCGACAGCCATCACGTTCTTCAGCGATCCGCCCAGCTCGACGCCGACGACGTCATCATGGGTATAGATGCGAAGATGACCGTTGCTGAAAGCCTCCTGCACTGCCTCAGCGGCAAGAATGTTCTCCGATGCGGCAACAATCGCAGTTGGTTGGCGTGCCGCGACCTCGACCGCGAAGCTCGGCCCCGATAGTGCGACGACGTCATGCTGCGGCGCCTCGCCAGCGACGACGTCGCACATCAATGCGAGGGATCCGCGCTCGATACCCTTGGACGCAACCGCGATGATGGCATTTCTCGCGAGCGAGCCGACGGCAGATTGCAGTACGGCTCGTAAATGCTGTGAGGGCGTGGCCACGCAAACGAGTGTCGCGTCGTCGAGCGCTTCGGAAAGCGACGACGTTGCGCGCAATACGGGCGACAGCGGGATTCCGGCGAGGAAGCGCGGATTCATGTGCGATTCACTGACCGCCGCCACGACGTCCTCTTCCAGCGCCCAGAGAACGACGTCGTGCTGATTGCGCGCGAGGACGTCGGCGAGCGCCGTGCCCCACGCTCCTGCACCGATCACTGCGCACCGTGTCATGCGCGCCCTCGCTTACCGAACCGATTCTCCTCTCCGCGCCGCAAGCGGCCAATGTTCGCCCGGTGCGTCCAGAACACGAACGTCGCAATGATCGCGCTGACGATGAACAGCGGTGACGTGGCGCCCACCGTGATTGCCAGCAACGCCGGCAAAACGACCGCGGAAATCAGGCTTCCCAGCGAGACGTAGCCCGTAGCGAGTACGACGGCGACGAACACGCTGAACGCAACGAGCATCGGCCAGGGAGCGAGCGCGAAAAAAACGCCGGCGGCCGTGGCGACGCCTTTCCCGCCCCGCTTGAACCCGAGGAACGCTGGGCGGACGTGTCCGGCGATGGCCGCGACGCCAACCGCAATGGCCCAGACAATCGTGTCGCGCGGACTGTCGATACGATGCGGCAACAGCAGCACTGGCAAGGCGCCCTTTGCTGCATCGGCCAGGAACACCGCGACTCCAATTTTCCAACCCATTACGCGAAACACGTTCGTCGCGCCCAGGTTGCCGGACCCCTGTTTTCGCAGATCGATGCCCTTCGCCTTACCCGCCAAATGGGCGAAGGGAATGGATCCCGAGAGGTACGCCAACGCGAGCGCGATGGCTGGATGCACGATTACGCTTCCGCCTTGGCGCCGCTCTTACGGCGCATGAGAATCCGAAGCGGATTTCCAGTAAAGGGATACGTCTCCCTGAAGCCGTTGTGCAGGAAGCGCACGTAGTGCTCTTCAACGAGATCCGGGTGATTGCCGAAGAATGCGATGGTCGGGGGCGTCACACTCACCTGCGTCGCGTAGTTGAGCTTCACTTCACGCCCAGCTGCCTGATTGGGTTGACGGCGCGCCAGGAGTTCGGCAAGGCGCACGTTCACGTCCGATGTCGAAATGCGAACCCGTGATTGCTCGTCCACGAGCTGAATGACGTCGAGAATCTTGGACACGCGTTGTCCCGTGAGCGCGGACGTGAAGAGAAACGGCACGTGCTTGAGGAAGGGCGCCTTCTCGTGCGCCTTCTTCTCGAATTTCGCGGTCGCCTTATCGTCTTTGTCGACCAAATCCCACTTGTTGACGACTACGATGAGTCCGTGGCCAGCCTCCCACGCGAGGTGTGCAATCTTGAGGTCCTGATGGTGGAACTCGCCTTCCGTCGCGTCGATGAGCAGAACGCAGATGTTCGCGCGCTCGATCGCGCGTCGTGCGCGCAACGACGAGTAGAACTCGATGCCGTCGTCGATCTTCGTCTGGCGACGCAAACCAGCGGTGTCGATGAAGATCATCTTGCGGCCGTGGTAGATCATCGGCGTATCGATAGCGTCGCGCGTCGTGCCGGCAATGTCGCTGACGACCAGGCGCTCCTCACCGAGCAACCGATTCACGAACGACGACTTGCCGACGTTCGGGCGACCAACCACGGCGACGCGAAGCGCTTCTTCATCTTCGGGAACAGACTCGGGCAGCTTCTCGATCATCGCGTCGAGCAGATCGCCCGAGTTCTTGCCATTCTGCGCGGAAACCGGAAATGGATCGCCCGCGCCGAGCTTGTAGAAATCGTAGAAATCGGTGCGGCTCGGGTCATCGACCTTGTTCGCCACGAGCATCCACGGCTTGCCTGTGGTGCGGATCATCTCGGCCACGCGATGATCGCTGGGGTGGAGGCCGACGTTCGCGTCCACGACGAACAGCATCATGTCCGCTTCTTCGACCGCCACTGCGACCTGGCTCCGAATTTCCTTGTCCATCGGCGCGTTCGGCTCGTCCGACAAACCGCCGGTGTCCACGAGCCAGAAGGCCCGCCCGTTCCACTCCGCCTTCGAGAAGTGCCTGTCGCGCGTGGTGCCGGCTTCTTCGGAGACAATCGCCTCCTCATCGCCGATGATGCGGTTGAACAGTGCGGACTTTCCAACGTTGGGGCGCCCGATAATGGCAACGACGGGGACACTCATGCGGCGCGCCTCCCGGTCAGACTGGGCTCGCCCTCGAGCTTCAACACATCTATGAAATCGTAGGAAGGATATACCGGCATTGGAAGCGTCTCACGTAGCGCGATGAACCGTTCCTCATCGAGGAAAAGTCCATCGTCATTGATCGTCTCGGCTGGAATGAGCGCGAGATCGAGGTCCCCCCGGTCGGCGAGCGCGCGACGAATGTCGGCGCCGACGAGTAGTCCGGCGGTGGTGGTAGTGGGTCCGAACAGCGAGTTCTCCATGACGATCAGGGAAAACTCAGCGCCCGTCCGCTCGGAGATAGCGTCGAGCAGTTCGGGCATCAGCGGCGCCATGGACACGCCGGTCACGACACCGATGCGCTTTCCGTCGAGACGTGGAAGCTCGTCCAGTCCGGCACGTACGCGCTGGCGAAGCGACGTCACGGCGCCGACGCCGTTCTCGATCTGCGAGAAGTCGCCGTAGTGCTCGACGCCGGGCAGTGGCCGCCCGGCCAGCAGATAGAGTTCATCGGATCCGTACACCCACCGGTCTCCGCGCTCGGCGAGGGCGCGAGCCTCCCAGCGCTCGACGGCTTCGAGGATGCGCCCGGAATTCTCTGCGTCCATCGGCTTGCCGTCGTACAAATGCGAGAACTGGGTAACGCCTACTGGCACGAGCGCAACGCTCAGCACCGCGTCGCCGAGGTTCCACAGGTCGGTGAGCGAGGCTTCGAGAACGTCGCCGTCGTTGAGGTTCGGCACGATCACCATCTGACCATGAAACTGGATGCCGCCCTTGGCGAGACGCGTGAGCTGGTCGACGATGTTCGGGACGCGCGGGTTGTTCAAGAGCACCTTACGTGCTTCCCATGGCGTCGCGTGAACCGACACGTACAGGGGCGACAGGCGGTATTCCAGAATCCGCTCGATGTCACGCTCCTTCACATTCGACAGCGTGGCAAAGTTTCCATATGCAAAGGAGAGGCGGTAATCGTCGTCGCGAACGTAGAGCGACTTCCGAAGCCCCTTCGGCAGCCCTTCGATGAAGCAGAACTCGCAGCGGTTGGCACAGCGCCGAATCGTGGGCGGCTCCAGCTCAACACCAAGCCCTTCACCCTCTGGGCGTTCGACCTCGTAGACAATCTCCTCACCATCGGGCATGCGAGCCTCGATGACCAGCTCTTCGTCGGCGGTGAGGAATTCCCAGTCGAGAAAATCGGCCAGCTCGCGGCCATTCACCGTCAGCAGCTCAGTGCCGACGACGACTCCCATCTCTTCGCAAATGCTGCCCGGGAGAACCCGACTAACGCGTACCATGGATATCCCTGACCTCTACCGAAGCGACGGGGGAAGACCACAGGCGTGGTTCTTCCCCCATTCGAAAACTCGCGGAACAGCGCACGCTGCCCCTCATGCAAGGTAGGAGCTAAAGTCTCGGAAATCAAGCAGAATCCAGCACTTCCGTCATCCGCCTGTCCCTGTTTGTCATGCAGGAAAGAAAAAGCGCCCG
>JBDTMO010000318.1:0-6628 GCA_039934235.1 bacterium
GGTGAGGGCCTCGAGGAGGCCGCCGCTCGCATCACGAGCGCCGTGTTGAGTGTCACACCGGCGTTCTTTGAACAGGTTGGCACGTTGAGCGACGGACGACGCCATCCTGGTGATGCGGACGTCTCCGTGGGCATCGCAGCGCTGTCGCCTGCCGGGGCGGGAATGCCCACGGAAGATGCGGAGTGGTTTCCGTTGGCTGCACTTCCGGCGCTGGCCCCGCGGCATCGAACCATTGTCGATCGCGCTGCTGCCGTCGTCCGCCAACGTGTGGATCAATCCCCGCTCGCATTCCGGCTGCTGCCACCAACGTTCACGCTCAGCGATCTCCAGAGCGTGTACGAGCTCCTGCTCAGCCGCCGCCTTCACAAGGCGAGCTTTCGCCGCGCCCTTCAGGCGAGTTACCTGGTGGAGCCGACGGACGAATGGCACAGCGAAGGTCGTGGGCGACCCGCACAACTTTTCCGCTATGCACCGAAGAAACGCCGCGGAGCAAGACGCGGCGTTCGGTTCGATCTTTTTACCGAATAGAGAGGAACATTCCCCCAAACGCTCTTGCTTTTTGGCACATTAGTCGCAATATGTTCTTTAGGTCCAAACACCGAGATGTGATGCTCGACTACCTGGACGGATTGTGCGCGGCGTTGCTGGCACGAAACGGGACGGAGATCCGGCGCTTGTTGCGCCATCCGCTCGCTCGTGCCCTGCCACGCCGTGTGCGCGAAGAAGGCTATTCCATCGCGCGTTCCGGTCCCGACAGCCTCCGCGCACCCGTCCAGACGCTGCACTTCTACCATCAGACGCTGCACCTGCTCGGCGCCCGCACTCCCATCGCCCGCAGCGAAGCGCCAGGCGCCTCGGAGCGCGCCGGAGCGGACCGCCAGCTCGAGATGCCACTGCGCGCCGCCGGCGGCTGACCCGTCCCGCCAGCAGGCAGCGCGCGAGACCCTCGCGCCGCGACAGCCATGATCAATCCCGACGAGCTCGGGGTGCGTTGCGGCGCAGCACTCGCCTCGCAATCGCCGCGTTGTCGCACGCTATGCGGAAGAGCTCCGCCACCACAGTGTCTTCACTGTCACCCTCGATTTCCTCGACGACGAGCTGCTCCGCCTCGACCGTTTCGGAGCGCGGATTGGACCCTCGCTCCATCACCACACGTCCGCGACGCCGTTCAGCAGCGAGATTCCCGGGCTCACTCACCAGAAGCTCGATCCGAACGCATCCACCGCCAGGCATCGGCCGAGTGTACAACGCCTCCGCCGGCTGTGTCGCCTGCACGGCGCTCGTGTCGGTGTCGCTCTGGTCCCGCGGTTGGTTCGACATCCTTCACCTCCCCATCTTCCGACTGCGCGACTGCCCGCGTGGTCACTCCCTACGCGTCTGCCTCGCTGGCCAGCACCTGCTCCAGCCTTCGCATCGCGCGAGTCAGCGCGCGCGTCGATGGTTTCTTCGCGAGCGCCTCTCCCCACACGTCACCAATGCGCGCTACTCGCGTTGGCAATGTCTTTACGGTGAATGACGAGGTGCGAAGTCGCGCCGTGAGTTCCCGCTCTCGCAGTGGCGCCGACACGGTCGCCTCCTCCTTGGCTCGCACGCTGTACGCGCACGCCATGCTCTTTCCTCGCGCGTTCTGCATGGGGTCGACGTAGATCGTTCCCGCGGGCCGAGCACGCACGGAGCGCTCGACAGTCGCACGCTCGGGGCGGTGTGCTACCACAACCCGCGCAATGAGCATCGCGAGCGTCGCCGACGTCTCGTACGTCGTCCCCGGCGGAAGAGGAATGACGATGTGAATTCCACTTGACCCCGATGTTTTCACGGCTGCGGGCAAGTCGCACTGGCGAGCGATCTTGATCACGTCACGCGTCAGGGCGACTACCTCGGAAAACGACACGTCGTCGCCCGGGTCGAGGTCAATCAGGCATCTATCCGGCGAATCGACGTTCGCCGCGCGCGATAACCAGGGATGCACTTCGATCGAGCCGAGTTGGACTGTGTAGAGAAGCGTGGCAAGGTCCCCTCCGACAATGCGCGCCTTCGGCCCCTCCTCCCGCGTATTCATCGTCTCCACGCGCACCCCGTCAGGCACGTGTGCGCCTGCGTCCTGCTGAAAGAACATTGGTCCGCCCACACCATCCGGGTAGCGCTTCAGCACGAAGGGACGGTCCTTCACGTGCGCAGCGATGTATGGCCAGATGCGCGCGTAGTAGCGCATTACTGCGCCTTTGGTGATTCCATTCGGGAAGAATTTCTTGCCCAGATTGGAAACGTGCAGCGACGACGTACGACCCAGAATCACGTTTCCATCGCCGCCGTCGCGCTCGATTGAGCGCAGCTGCTCCTCCACGTTGGTCATGGTCGCCGAAGCGGAACCTGTCGTTTTACGAGACGTCATCGTTCGCCCGGCTGCTGCCCACCGCTGCACGCTCACGCCTCCTTTGGTCACATCCTTCGGTGACTTGTCGTCACGTACGCCGAGAAAGATCGGTTGCCGCAGGAGCCGGCTCGACGTCCACTAGCAGCAGCGCGCCAAGCGCCTGTCTCGACTGGCGAGGTTCGGAAAATCCCCCGCCGACAAACTCGGCCCGAAACTCCATTGTCGTGCGGCGAGAGATGTACGAACATCGCGCAGGAAATCGAACACGACGAAGGTCGCCGGTGTTTCGGCCGCGAGCCGCATGATCTCATCCGCGTCGCGAAGATGCATCCGTGACTGGAGCTGCTGGAATGCGCTTGTCGTTTGTGCAGCGCTGCCGACGTCACGTCCGCCAGCACGCGCATCCCGTCGTACTTGGGCTCGAACGTCCACCCGGAGCCACGCGGCAGTTCGTGGCCAAGTGTGGCATACATTGGCTCGGGCAGCTGCGCTCGATGAGTGGGCACGTGTGCCCATCGGGCAAAACGAGTGCCCTACGGGCACATCGGCTCGCGCCGGCCGCCTAAGAACAACCGCCTCGGCATGCTGGCCGAGGCGGTTGTCATTCAGGCCAGCGCATCTGCGTTTTTCGACACGTGTGCCCAGGTCACTCGGCTTTTGTCACGTCTGCAGCCTGCGGCCCCTTTTGCCCTTGGACAATTTCAAACTCGACCTTGTCCCCCTCAGCGAGTGACTTGAATCCGTTTCCCTGGATGGCGCTGAAGTGCACGAAAACGTCGGGACCGCCTTCACGCGAGATGAAGCCAAAGCCCTTCGCGTCGTTGAACCACTTGACCGTGCCGTTGATGCGTGACATGAACCGTACCTCGTACAAGAGCTCTGTTGCCTGATCGCGTGCAGGAGCGAATTCATCTGACCTGCGCCTGCTCGTCGCGCGCGATCCTGTGATTCCCCGTCGTGCCGTTGTTCGGCTCTCGGGGCCGGATGTTGCCTCCGATCGGGCAAGTTTTGTGCACACGCAGAGTTGCGGCCGCCTCAACAGCGCGCGCACCGAACTCGACAAGACACACTTTTATTGCCCGAAACGCGACACGGGGCCGATCGCTCGGCCCCGTGTCGTAGAAAATTACCCCAGTGTTCCTGCTGTGCCTACGCAGCGCCCGCGATATAACGTGCAACGCGACCGCACTCACGACACTGCAGAGTTACCTGCGAGCGAGGAGGCGGAGGAAAATCGTCGGGCGTGCGCTCGATCTGTCCCGAGCAGGACGGGCAGCTCAGTGGTGAGCCGTTCCGATCATTCGCGATCAGGTGGAGCGCTTGCACTGGGTTATACGTAGCCGGGCGCGGCTTGCGCATTGGCCCTCCAGAATGATTTCGCACAAACCCGGTACTATAGAGGCGCCGGGACACCCTTGACGAATAGTAACCCTCAAAGGGCCTAAAGCACAGTGGGGCATCGTCTTGCGAATAAATCTTCAGGGCGCGTGGATACTCGGCTTGTGTTTGGGGTCTGCTTGCGGGCCCCGGGCACATATTCCGCCACGCCCCGTCGTTGTACCTGCAGCGCTCGATCCGGCGGACAATGCCGCCAGACTCGCCCGCACACTGGCACCCGTTTTATACGTCCAGCGCGACGAGATGTTCCCGCTCAGCCGAGCGGTGGCAGTGGTGCACCCCACTCGGCCAATCATTGCGTACCATCTGCTCTGGCGCGACGACGTCCATGGTTCGTGGATTCCCTTCACGGTGCCGACAGATGAAGAGGTGGCGTGGGTCGGATACGATTCCACCGGCGCACCCACTGATATCTGGACGTTCTGGCACGGAGCCATCCTGCACGCCGATTGGCGCGATCGCGGCACTCCGGCGCTCGACGTGCAATGGGGCAAGCATGGGTCGATGCCGCACGGCTTGATCGAGAGTGACCTGCCGCGCTTCCGCACCCTGAACGCGTTCTATGTGTACCATTTCCTCGGGCTGCCCGACATCCTGCTCGGCAAGCTCACACGTCCGGGCCCGTGGGGATTCTTTCACTCGTACGCGCGGTATCGCGACTACTCTCGCGTGTTCCGGCTTGGTGATTCATTGGACGTCGTTGTTCGCGCTGTGGATGCGCGCGCGTCGCTTGCTGCCGTCTTCGGAACTTCATATTCGAACAAGATGCAGTGGCCGCCGGAACGCGACGCTCCAACAAACACGCCGTGAATGCTGGCCTAAAACGTTGCTCGTCGCCATGTTTGCGTAGCATTGCGTGCAGCATCATCTGCGCGCAATGCATCGGTTCACCGCGCTCGGCGTGAACGAGGTCTGATGCCACAGGGCAAATGCAATCGTAGCATGCGGTAGCAAGTCCGCCGGACGCGAGCAGCGCTCGAAACTTGCCAGCGACATCAACGTGATTCACGCAGTACCGACGGCCACTTTCCGGCAGAGGAGACGCAGCGATGGCAGCGAAAAAGAAGGGGCGCGGCACGAAGCGCAGTGCGGCAAAGAAGGGCGCGGCAAAGAAGGGCGCGGCAAAGAAGGGTGGGGCCAAGAAGGCGGGCGCGAAAAAGGGCGCCGCAAAGAAGGGCGCCAAGAAGAGCCCTGCCAAGAAGAGCACTGCGAAGAAGAGCAGCGCCAAGAAGGTCGCGGCCAAGAAGAGTCCTGCCAAGAAGAGCGTGGCCAAGAAGAGTCCGGCCAAGAGCGCAGCCAAGAAGAGCGCCCCGAAAAAAGCGGCACCCAAGAAGGCCGCCGCCAAGAAGAAGTCAAACTCGCTCGTCGAGCGCGTGAAGCGCGTCGCGACAGGCGTGGTCGAGCAGGCACAGACGGCCGGCAGTCAGGCGGTCGATGCAGTGAAGGAGTTGGGCGAGAACATCGTCGAGCGCGTTACGGGCTGACGACGTTCCTTCGCTTGCGTGCTGCGCCGGTGGAGATTCAGCCGGCGTGGCGCGCGAGGAAGGCCAGCACCAGTTCCACCACGTCATCCTTGCAGTAGTCCACCGTAATCACGTGCCCACACCCTTTGAGCCAGTGCTGCTCGACGGGTGCTCTAATCGCATCCAGGGCTTCCTGCGCCAAATCGCGCGGAATTCTGTTGTCCTGCTCGGAATTGATGACGAGCAGAGGCATCGTCAGTAGTGGCAACGCGCGATATCCGGCAGCGGCAGTATCGCTGAGTGCCTCGAGCGCGCCGGCCGAGAATGATCCATAGGCGCGGCTGGCATCGCGCGCCACGGGATCGTGCACCGACTCCTGACCACGCCCACGTAGATATGGCGTAACGGCGCTCCATATCCGGGATGTGTTTCGCGCGACGCGCACATCGCGCGGTGGAATCATGTACGGAGCGAGGAGAATGAGCGCGCGCACGCCACCCGGTGATTCCGCTGCGATTCGGGCGGCGAGTGCCCCACCCATCGACAGCCCGATCACGCCGACCCACTGATGCGTCGCGTTGAGCGCAGCCAGCGCCCTGCGTGCTGCGTCGTGATATTCTGCCGCGGTTGCGGCGGCGAAGGCGTGTGGCGTACGACCATGGCCCGGAAGCAAGGGAGCATGCACGTCGAAGCCAGCGGCATTGAGCTTATTGGCGACATAGCGCAGCGATTGCGGCGTGTCGCCCGAACCGTGCAGCAGCAACAGCGCGCGACCGTTCGTGCCCGTGAGCGTGAACCCCTCGGCGCCTGCAACCACCCCGCTCGCGTTCACGGCAAAGCGGCCAACGTATTCACGTTCGATCGACCGCGTGACGCGACGACGATTGAGAAGGCCCACAGCGGAGACCAGGGCAACGGACGCCAACACGAGCGCGATCACGCGAGAGCCTTCACGAACACCGGATCAATAGCGTCGCATTGTCGGATCGACCTCGAGCGTCCATCGATCGATGCCGCCGACGAGATTCAGCACGCGACCGAACCCCTGATCCTGAAGCCATCCCTGCGCCGCGGCGCTCCGCGCGCCGTGATGGCAGTACACCACGATTTCCGCGCGCTTGTCCAGCGAGTGCACCGCGTGTGGAAGTGAGCTGAGAGGAATGAGTCGCGCCTCGGGTATTCGCACGATGGCCCACTCGTACGGTTCGCGCACATCGATCACGGTGAGGGCGGCGCCGGCACGAAGTCGCGCATCGAGACGCCTCGGAGTGATTTCGCCTTCGTCGGCACCAGCATCGAGCATGTCGTCACTTTCGTCTGACGACGCTGTCCGTGGCGACTCGACGCCGCAGAAGGCATCGTAGTCCATGAGCGTCGTAATCTCACGCGTACC
>JBDTMO010000319.1:0-6605 GCA_039934235.1 bacterium
GTGCGTCGCCACCAACTCACCCCACACTCGAAAATTACCAATCTCCTCTCGCGGATTCGGCGGCGTGGGAAAGAGGACGATGGTCGGCGCGTCGAGCGGGGTGTATGCGGCCCCGTTGGCATCGTTGATGGGGTCATCGACGACGATGTCCACGCGCCTGGGCGGCAGATATCCAACCACCTTTCCGACTTGTTCGCGCACTCCTTCCATGCTGGCCGCCAGCGCGAGCGTCCACTCGCGATAGCGCTGCGGAAAGTGAAAGACGAAGTTTTCCGTCTCGACGGTCCGCCAGTCAAGCCAGGGGCGAACGCCTTGCGCCGCGGCGGAGCGCGCGATCATCAGGATTGCGCAGGCTGCCCAGGCGCGGCGCCATCGACCGCGCCATGAAGCCCGCCAAAAGGGAAGGGACGCGTGCATGGAGCGCGCGTCCCTCACCCACATTTCAGTTTGGACTAGCCCAGCGCGATCAGCCACGCGCGGGGGAATTCCCGCGCAGTCGATCCTGCAACCACGTGAGCGGGACGATGAACAGCGGCGTGAGAACCACACCCAGCAAGGTGTTGATCCACACGAGCGCGATGTAGAAGCAGCAGAGGCCGAGTCCGACCCAGAGAACGCCCAACGGACCGTGAGTTTCCAAGAGATACTCCTGTCGCCGTGATTCGGTTGTGACGCGGTGAAGATAGCGACGTGCGCCGAGAGGAGCCAGAGGACATCGATGTCACTATATTTTCACCATGCACCACGATCCTTCCCGTGTCGTGCTTACCGCAGCGCGCCGATCGGCGCGAGCGACCGGCCGGCCGCTCCTTCTGGCCGTCTCTGGCGGTCTGGATTCCATGGCGCTGTTGAGCGCAATGGTATCGGTCGCCCGCCATCGTATCGCGGCGGTGGCGACGTTTGACCACGGGACTGGCGATGCTGCGGGAACGGCAGTCGATCGTGTGTGCGAGGCGGCGGAAATGGCCGGCGTGCGAGCGGTCGTCGGGCGCAACGGCGCGATGCGTACGATGGGTGATGGCCGCGAGGCGGCGTGGCGCGCCGCGCGCTACAAATTCCTCTCGGAAGCAGCTGCGTCGATGGGAGCCATGGTCGCCACGGCGCACACCGAAGACGATCAGATCGAGACTGTCTTCATGCGGATCATGCGGGGCAGTGGCGCGCGAGGGCTGGCCGGGTTGTATGCCAGCGGTCCGATACTGCGTCCGTTTATCGGCCTCCGGCGCGCGCTGTTGGAGGAGTATATGTGCGAGGTGGGTATGATGTGGGTGGAGGATCCAACCAATCGCTCGCGAGATTTTGCTCGTAATCGTGCGCGACGAGACTTGCTGCCAGCGCTTCGCCGTGTGGATCCCTCCTTCGACACAGAAATCCTTGCGATTGCTCGGCGCGCGGAGGTGTTGCGCCGCGATGTGGAGGCTTTCGTCACGCGGGTAATTCGGCCGGAGACGTTTGCAGGCGAGCGCGTCGTCGTTGCTTCGAGGGAACTGGCGGGCTATGATCGAGATTCCCTAGCAGTGCTTTGGGCTGCGGTCGCCGGCCGGGTCGGTCTCGCACTCGATCGGCGCGGAACACGGCGCATTGCAGAGTTTACAAGTGGTAGTCCGCGTAGTGGCAGCATGCCGCTGGCGGGGGGGTGGTGTCTCGAAGCGGGGCGCGACAGATACGTCTTGCACAGAAGCACGGCTCCGCGAGAGTTGGTGGTGGCGCGACTGCCCGAAACGGGGTCGCTCGATTGGGGCGGGTTTCGATTTCACGTGAGCGATTCGCTGACGTCGTCGTCGCCCTGGACGGCCTCGATTGCGGAGTCAGTCGGGGGAGTGGTGCGCGCGTGGAGTGCCGGCGACCGGTTGGAGCCGGCGTCGGGCCAACCACGAAGGCGCGTGACTCGCTACTTATCTGATGTCGGTGTCACGGGGTCGGACCGAACTGGGTGGCCCGTGGTGGTTGCTGACAACGAGGTCGTATGGATTCCAGGAGTGCGCCGCAGCGACGCGGCAACCGATCGGTCCGGCAGGCCGGTTCGACATTATGTCTGTGAACGAATCGATCGCTGATCCACGTCTCGAAGGGCGAACACTCAAGCGCATCGTGTACGATGCGTCGGACATCGCAAAGCGGGTTCAGGAGCTCGGAGAGGAGATCACGGCCGCATATCCGGATGGCGAGCTGCTTGTGCTCGGTCTGTTGAAGGGAAGCTTTATCTTTCTGAGCGACCTCGTGCGGCAGATCCACCGTCCGCTTCACGTAGATTTCCTTGTGGCGGCGAGTTACGGGGAAGGCACGGTGTCGAGCGGTAATGTCAGGCTGGTGTATGATCCGGAGACCAGGCTCGAGGGCAAGCACATTATCCTGGTGGAAGACATTGTGGATACCGGGCGGACGCTGAATCGCCTGATGGCCTTACTCGAGGCACGGAACCCGCGATCTCTGGAGATTTGCGCACTGCTGCACAAGCACATCGCCGATGAACTGAAATATGAGACGAAGTTCATTGGCTACAACGCACCACATGAATTTCTAGTCGGTTACGGGTTGGATCACGCCGAAAGTTTCCGGCATTTGCCATATATCGCGAGCTTGCTGTAATGCCTTTGCCAACACCGCCGAAAAACGGCAACAACAACAAGGGATTCAACTGGGGGCGTTTTTCGAAGACGCTCTCGTTCTGGATCCTCATTGTCCTGATCCCGGTGGCCCTCATTCAGTTGAGCGGCCAACGCGCCGATGCGGCGACGGAGATCCGTTACGACTTCTACCGGCAGCAACTCGAGAGCGGCAACATCTCTGAAGTGACTGTGCAGGGCGGAAAGAATGTCATCGGCACCTTCAAGGAGCCGAGGCCCGTCGCGGGCAAGCCGGTCAAGAAGTTCACCATTCAACTTCCGGCGGCCAACTCGCCACAGGAAGTCGACCTGCTGATGTCGAAGGGCGTGCAGATCACGTCGCAGGATCCCAAGCCGAGCGTTATGGCGTGGGTCATCAATTTCCTGCCGTGGCTGTTGCTCATCGGGTTCTACCTGTTCCTCTTCCGCCAGATGCAGGCCGGAGGGAACAAGGCGTTCTCGTTCGGCAAGTCGAAGGCGAAGCTCCTCACGGGTGACACACCCAAGGTGACCTTTGCCGACGTCGCGGGCGCGGACGAAGCGAAGCAGGAGCTGCAGGAAATCATCGAGTTCCTGAAGGACCCGCAGAAGTACACCAAGCTCGGCGGTCGTTTGCCGAAGGGTTGCTTGCTCGTTGGCCCGCCGGGCACTGGCAAGACGCTCCTTGCGCGCGCGGTAGCCGGCGAGGCGGGACGCCCATTCTTCTCGATGTCCGGGTCGGACTTCGTAGAGATGTTCGTTGGCGTGGGCGCATCGCGCGTCCGCGACCTGTTCGAGCAAGGAAAGGCGCACGCGCCGTGTATCATCTTCATCGATGAAATCGACGCCGTGGGCCGTCACCGCGGTGCCGGTCTTGGCGGCGGTCACGATGAGCGCGAACAGACGTTGAATCAGTTGCTCGTCGAGATGGATGGCTTTGAGTCCAATGAGGGTGTCATCCTCATTGCGGCAACCAATCGCCCCGATGTGCTCGATCCCGCGCTCCTCCGTCCTGGCCGTTTCGATCGCCAGATCGTGGTGGACGCTCCCGACCTTCGTGGTCGCGAGGGGATTCTGAAGGTGCATTTGCGCAACAAGCCCGTGGGCGAAGACGTGGACATCACGACGCTTGCGCGGGGCACTCCTGGCATGGCGGGCGCAGATCTCGCCAACCTCGTGAACGAAGCGGCGCTGCTCGCCGTGCGTCGCGAGCACGACAAGATCTACATGGACGATCTTGAAGAGGCCAAGGACAAGGTCATGCTTGGTGCCGAGCGCAAGTCCATGGTGATGAAGGATGAGGAGCGCCGGCTTACCGCGTATCACGAGGCGGGCCACGCCCTTTGCGCCATGAAGGTCATCGGCAACGATCCACTGCATAAGGTGACGATCGTGCCACGTGGCCGAGCGTTAGGCCTCGCATTCACACTGCCGGAAGACGATCGCGTCTCGATCACTCGTCTGCAGCTCGAGGCGATGCTGGTGATGACCTACGGTGGACGCACGGCGGAGGAACTCGTCTTCGGTTATGACCGCGTGACAACCGGTGCTTCCAGCGACATCCAGAAAGCCACGACGATCGCCCGCCGGTACGTGACCCAGTGGGGATTGTCGGACGCGATTGGACCAATCCTGGTTGGCGACAACGAACAGGAAGTGTTCCTTGGCCGCGACATCCAGAGCCGTCGCGAAGTGAGCGAACAAACGGCGCAGCTGGTGGACGCCGAGGTAAAGCGGGTCATCACCAAGGCGTACGATCGGGCAAAGGCAGTCCTCGCGGAGAATATCGATCTGCTTCACACGCTTGCCGGGGCACTGCTGGAGCGCGAAACGCTGACGGCCGAAGACATCAAGATGATCGGGCGCGGCGAGTCGCTGCCTCCACGCGTGAGCGGGATTCCGCTCGCGCCGGCCATCACGCCAGTGGTGCCACCGGCGCCCGTCCTCGAGCCGCGGCGGAAGCCACTTTTGGGAGGGCCGGAGCCGAGCCCGGCCTGAGTTTGAAAAAGTGAACGGTGAACGGTGAACGGTGAACGGTGATCAGTAACTGCAAACGCACTTACCGTTCACCGTTCACCGTTCACCGTTCGCAGTTATCTTGGTGCCATGTCCAATTCCTGGAGTGTCCGCGGTCGTACAGTGACGCTCGATCTCCCGCTGGTCATGGGGATCGTCAACGTCACCCCGGACAGCTTCAGCGATGGAGGAAGCTTCTTTTCGCCGGCGGCCGCGCTGGCGCAGTCGGCCAAGCTGCTTACCGAGGGCGCCGACATCCTGTGTATCGGCGGCGAATCGACGCGGCCGCAAGGCGCAGAGCCCGTTCCTGCCGACGAGGAGATGCGACGCATTCTTCCGATCGTGCGCGCATTGTCCGTCGAGCGCCCGGACGCACTGCTCTCGGTCGATACTGTCAAGAGTTCAGTTGCGGAAGCGGCGATTCTGGCGGGAGCACACATCGTGAACGACGTGTCCGGGATGCGGCTCGATCCCGAGATGTTGTCCGTCTGCGAGCGATATGAAACAGGCGTCGTATTGATGCACTCGCGTGGTGGCGTGGAGGACATGGCGACGTACGTGCATGCGCTATACGCAGGCGATCCGCTGGACGAAGTGCTCGACGAATTGCGCGATCGAGTCGAACTCGCACTCGAGCAGGGAATCAGGCGCGATCGCATCGTCGTCGATCCGGGAATCGGATTTGGCAAGCGGAGCACGCACTCATTGCGGTTGCTTGGATGCCTCGAGCGCCTGGCTGCGTGGGGCTTTCCCGTCATGATCGGTGCGTCGCGAAAGCGCTTCATCGGTGAAATTACCGGTGTCATCGAGCCGCGACTCCGCGTCCACGGAAGCGTTGGAGCCGCCGTAGCGGCGTATGAGCGCGGTGCGAGCATTTTCCGCGTGCACGATGTCGCCGCAACGCGGCAAGCGCTCGACGTGGCTGCGGCGATTCGCGCTGCGGGCCGAGCGTGACGGAGTTCGAAGAGCTTCGCCTGCTGCATCCAGGCTGGCGCGACGCGCTCGAGATCCTCATCGTCGCGTATGTGCTCTATCGCGTTCTGCGGATGTTTCGAGGCACCCGCACGCTGCAGATCGTTACCGGCATGGGCATCCTGCTCGCGGTTTACGCGGCGTCGTGGTTGCTCAAGTTCGAGATGATCACCTACCTGCTCGGCTTCGTATTTCAGTATGGTGCCATCGCGCTGCTTGTCGTGTTTGCACCGGAGCTTCGTGCGGCGCTCGCGCATCTTGGCCAGGCGCGCTTTGCCCAGGTGTTCCAGGAAATGGAGCCGCGCGAGGTGGCGGAAGAAATACATGAAGCGGTGGAGCGCCTAAGCCGATCGGGGATGGGGGCCATCGTCGCACTCGAGCGCGACGTGCCACTCGATGGATACGCGGAATCCGGATCACGCATCGAGGCGAAGGTATCGGCCGACCTTCTGCTGACGATATTCACGCCGTACTCGCCGCTGCACGATGGCGCCGCAATCATTCGGGGCGACACGATCATCGCGGCAAGCTGCATCCTGCCGCTCTCACAGAAGCCACTCATCGATCGAGCGCTCGGCACGCGGCATCGCGCTGCGCTCGGGCTGAGCGACGAGACGGACGCCCTCGTCATCGTCGTGAGTGAAGAACGCGGGACTATTTCTGTCGCGGAACGCGGCCGCTTGTGGCGTGACCTGGCTCCGTTGGAGTTGCGAGCCGTGCTGGAGGGTCGCTCGCCAGTCCGCGATGATTTGGAGTCTGCGGGAGTGCCGAGCTGACGGCCCGGAGAACCGAGTGGCTCGTCGGCGGCGCACTGTTCCTCGTGTATGTCGTCACGATGGCGCCGGGCGTCACCTTCTGGGATGCGGGCGAGTTCATTGCGGCTGCACATAGCTTTGGCATTCCGCATCCCCCCGGCACGCCGATCTTCATTGCGATGGGGCGCGTTTGGACGTTTACGCTCGGCGGAGCGCTGGGTGTCGCGCGCGCTTCCAACCTGCTCTCGGCAGTCTGTACCGCCCTCGCCGGCGCGTG
>JBDTMO010000320.1:0-6605 GCA_039934235.1 bacterium
CGCGCGAAAAATCCAGGGCTCGTCGTGTCGATGGAGCGCCAATTCGCCGACTTCAAGGCGGCGGTTCGCTCCAACGACATTCGTCGCGCCGAGAACCTGCGCGATGCGATTGAAACGTCGTTACCGGAGGTCGTTGCGCTGACAGCGCCTTCCGGCAGCGGCACGGAAGCGTTCTGGCAATCGTTCCTCATCATTCTGCGCGAAGGCTTTGAGGCGATCCTCGTCATTGGCGCGATCGTCACCTTCCTGCGCAAGACGGGACATGAGGAACGTCTGCGCAACATCTGGATGGGCGTGACGTACGCGCTCCTGGCGAGCGCCGGCACCGCAATCGTGCTCAAGACACTGTTGTCTGCAGTCCCCGCCACGCGAGAAATCATCGAAGGTGCGACGCTGCTCATCGCCGTCGCGGTGCTATTCTCGGTGAGCTACTGGCTGATCTCGAAAGTCGAAGCGGCCAAGTGGCAGCAGTTCATCAATGAGAAGGTGACGGCTGCGCTCGATCAGGGCGGCGGCCGCGCGTTGACCCTCGTGGCGTTCCTCGCCGTCTATCGCGAGGGTGCTGAAGTCGCACTGTTCTATCAGGCATTGTTCAACGAAGGGCCACAAGTCGCGCTGCCGCTTTCGCTCGGCATCGTCGCCGGATTTATCGCGCTCGCGGTCATCTTCACGCTGTTCTATCGCTTTGGCGTGCGGATTCCCATTCGGCGATTCTTCGCGGTCACGAGTGTGCTGCTGTACTACATGGCGTTCGTATTCGCCGGCAAGGGCGTTCGCGAGTTGCAGGAAGGAAATGCGATTCCGCTCTCCGTAATCTCGGGCTTTCCGCACATCGAATGGCTCGGCGTCTATCCGAGTTGGCAAGGAGTGTTGACGCAGCTCGTGATGCTGCTGCTCTTTGCGTTTGCGGTGCTCAAGACATTCTGGCCCAAGCGCTCCGTCGCGCTCCCGACGGTGATGCCATCGCAGCCGCAGCCCGCGCGAGTGAGCCAGGAGGTCGCGGAGATTCGCGCCGAGAATGACGAGCTGCGCCGGCGGCTCTCGGCGTTGGAAGAAGCGATGGGCAGGGAGCCAGCTGGCAGCTAGCGACGACTCGCTTGCGTTGGGTATGTATGTACGCAAGATTAGATGTGTACATACAGGGGAATCGATGCCGACGCGCCGCAAGAAAGTCCAGCCAGCAGTCAATCCCGGCAAAGTGCCGAGGACCTTTCGACTGTCTTCGGAAAAGATCGCGGCGGCGCAACGGGCCCTTGGCGCCGCTACTGCTACTGAAGCCATCGAAACGGCGCTTGATCTTGTCGTGTTTCGCCAGGGATTGATCGAGGGCACTCGGGCGATGCTCGGCGTCAATATCAGTTCGCCAGATCGCGACGGCTGAGCACTTCGTGCAGCGCTATGTCCTCGACACAAATGTCTGGATCCGTGCGTTCCGTGATGCCGGTGCAAACCAGGCGCTGGAAGCGTTTCATCGCGTGCACGGGCCCGGCGAGTTCCTGTGCTCCGTCGTTGCTCATGAACTGCGAGCGGGCGTGCGAACTCCCGCCGACCGCCGGAAGTTGGAACGACAGATTCTTGATCGCTTTAGCAGGGTTGGTCGAGTCATTACCCCTTCCGATGCTGCCTGGCGTCTGGCCGGCGATGTCTTTTCCGAGTTGCAGCGCAAGGAAGGACTCGATATTACCCGCGCGTCGAAGTCCTTTGGCAACGATGTGCTATTGGCACTGTGTTGCCGAGAGTCGGGTATGGTGCTCGTAACAGAGAATCGGCGTGACTTCGATCGCATCAATCGGATCGTGAAGTTCGATTTCGTGGACAACTTACCGGACGTCTAAAAATGAGAGTGAGCCGGCTTCTCCCCAGTGTGTTCGTCGCGACGAGCGCTATCGCGCAGGCGCCGACCGTCCACCAACTCCCGGCAACGCCGTCGACCGTGGCGTATGGCTACTACTGGTCCGAGGCCAAGCCCGCGATCCGCGTAAAGTCTGGTGACATCGTCGAGCTCGAGACGATGTTGACCAACTCGCCGATGGGTTTGGAGCGGCTGGGCGTAAAGCCTGAGGACATCCCGCAAAACCTTCGCGACATCGTTGCGCAGGACACGGGCTCACTCAAGGGCCCGGGCGGACACATTCTCACCGGGCCGATATTTGTCGAAGGCGCAGATTCCGGCGACGTACTCGAGGTGCGCATCCAGTCCATCACGTTGCCCATCGCGTACGGCTACAACGGATGCAGCGGCTTCGTGCGTGAGCTGTGCGAAGTGCGTGGCAGCAAGCTCATTCAAATGGATCGGCAGAAGATGACTGCCGAAGTTGCGCCCGGCATCGTTGTTCCGCTGCGACCCTTCTGGGGCTCGATGGGCGTGGCGCCCGCGGCGGCGCTCGGCCGTGTGAGCAGCAATCCGCCGAGCAGGCATGCGGGCAACATGGACAACAAGGAACTGGTCGCGGGCACCACCCTGTATGTCCCCGTTTTCGTGAAGGGCGCGTTGCTCGAGATCGGCGATGGTCACGCGACACAGGGCGACGGCGAAGTGGACCAGACGGGATTGGAGACGAACCTACGAGGGCGCGTCCAGCTGGTCGTTCGCAAGGACATGAAGCTGGACTGGCCGCGCATCGAGACGCCAACGCACTGGATCACGATGGGCACGGACACGTCGCTCGTCGTGGCGACGAAGACGGCGATCACGGAAATGGTGAAGATGCTCCAGCAGATGAAGGGGATCACGCAGACGCAGGCCTACCAGGCCGCATCGATGGCCGCGGACCTTCACATCACGGAGCTGGTGGATGGGAATGTCGGGGTGCACATGCTCATTGCGAAGTCGTATCTGCTGCCGGTGAAGTAGGGGCCGGCGGGCCGTCGAAAGACGGCATGCAAAAAGGGATACTGGACAGTATCCAAATATGGAGACAGGTTTGGCGACACCTCGTCCGGCACGACGAGCCGCCAACTCATTCCCTTCCCCACAGGGGTCTCCATGCAATTGCTCACCAAGAAGCCGTTCTCCGCCCTCGACGTCGAGCTCGAGGAGAATCCGCTGCGTCGGTCGCTCGGGGCACTCAACCTCACCGCCCTCGGCATCGGCTCCATCATCGGCACCGGCATCTTCGTCCTCACCGGCACCGCCGCTTCGCAAAACGCCGGACCCGCGCTCGTCCTGTCGATGGTCATCTCAGCCATCGGCTGTGCATTCGCCGGGCTGTGCTACGCCGAGTTTGCCGCGATGGTGCCGGTGGCGGGGAGTGCGTACACCTACGCCTACGCGACCATCGGTGAGTTATTCGCGTGGATCATCGGATGGGACTTGATCCTCGAATATGCGCTCGCCACCGCGACCGTGGCGGTTGGTTGGAGCGGATACTTCGTGAGCCTCATGGCGCAGCTTGGCGTCCACATTCCACCCGCGCTCACTGCACCTCCGGGAGCGGCTGCGACGGGTGTCGCCGGCGGAGGTGTGTTCAACCTTCCGGCAGCCGCAATCGTGTTCGTTGTCGTCGCACTCCTCGTCATCGGCATCAAGCAGTCCGCCGATACGAATACGGTGCTCGTCATCATCAAGTCGCTCGTCCTTGTTGTGTTCATCGTGGCCGGCGCCGCGTACATCAAGCGCGACAACATCACACCATTCATTCCGCCCAACACGGGTGCGTTCGGACACTTCGGATGGTCGGGCGTACTGCGCGGCGCGGGAGTCATGTTCTTCGCGTATGTCGGATTCGACTCGGTCTCCACGGCGGCGCAAGAGGCGAAGAATCCGCAACGCGACATGCCGATCGGGATCCTCGGTTCCCTCGTGATCTGCACAGTGCTCTATGTCGGTGTGGCCATCGTGCTCACCGGCATCGTGCATTACAGCAAATTGAACGTGCCGGATCCTCTCGCCGTCGGCATCGACGCCACGGGCCTCACCTGGTTGAGCCCCATCGTAAAAGTCAGCGCGCTCTTCGGGCTGTTCAGCACCATGCTCGTCACGCTGCTCGGCCAAACGCGCATCTTCCTGTCGATGTCACGCGACGGATTACTGCCGGAGTTGTTCGGCCGGGTGCATCCGAAATTTCGGACGCCGCACTTGAGTACGATGTTCACGGGGACCATCGTGGCCATCGTTGCCGGCATAACGCCGATCGACAAGCTCGGGCAACTCGTGAGCATCGGCACGCTGTTGGCCTTCGTTTTGGTGTGCATTGGGTTGATCCTTCTGCGACGGACATCGCCAGGTCTGCACCGGCCCTTCAGGACGCCGGCCGTGCCGCTCGTCCCCATCCTCGGCGCGTTGATCTGTCTGGTGCAGATGGCGAGCCTTCCAATCGCAACGTGGATGCGGTTGTTCATCTGGCTCGCGGCCGGGTTCGTTATCTACTTCGGCTATAGCCGGCGCAGTGCGGAGTTGCTTCGAGTCAGGAAAGGCTTGTCGTCCTGAGCGCAGCGAAGGGCCGGTGGTTCACCTGGTCAGCACAACACCTCCGTCCAGTCGCTCGCATGAACGAAGCGAGTGTCGTGATCCACCATCGCCGCGCGTCGTATCGCGCTTCTCGAGAGTATGCGCGCCGTGTCGAGATCGCCAGCGATTCGATCGACTCAGGTGTGTGCTCCGTCCGGGGCGCGCCTTAGATCTGTAGCTACCAAGGAGCAATCCGTGGGCATCCGCCAACCGCGCGCATCCGCTTTGGAGTCGTTGACGCGGTCGTCGACGTGTTGTGCGCGATGCGGTAAACGGCCTGAACGCGGATTTGCGCGGATGTGGCGGATCGACGCGGATCCTCGGCTACGGCTCAACTGTCCGCGCGCCCGTCGTTCAGCGCGGGTCCATCGCATAACTGAAAGAGATCCTCCGTGACGCTCAACCCGCCGAGGACGCGTAAATGCCCTGCTTGCCTGGTGCGACACGCGTCCGAAGCATCATCACGACTAGGCCAAGCGCGACGAACACCAGCGCGATGCCCTGCGCATACGTCATCCCAAGCAGCAAGCGGTCGTCTTTCGCGCGGAAGAATTCGATCACAAAGCGCTCCAGTCCAGCGAGCACCATGTATACACCGAAGAGCCATCCTTCAGCGTGTTTGTGATCGCGCATCCGCCAGAGCACCACGAACATGATGAACCCGAGCAGGACCTCGTAAAGCTGCGTTGGGTACACCGAGAGCACCGCATTGGGACTTACACCCTGCGGCACAATCGCGCCGAAATCGTGCGCCATGACGCCCGCCGTCGACGGCGGTGCACCATCGGGAAATGCAACAGCAAGAAAGCCGGTCCACGGACGCCCGTAATCGTCGCCAACAGCCCAGCATCCCGTGCGTCCCACGGCGTAGGCGGCGGCGCACGCAATACCGCCGACGTCGAACATGCGCCACATGCCGAAACGCTTTTTCGCGACGACCGCCATCACCGCCAACGTGCCGCCAACGAGGCCGCCCCAGTACACGAAGCCACCACGCTCGAACATCGCGTCCCAGTGGCCAAGCACGATGACGTAATACAGCTTTGCGCCAAGCAGACCGCCGATGACAGCGGCAAAGACCATGTCGCTCACTGGCTCCGGATCGTAACCGCGGCGCCCAAGCTCGTGTTGCGCTACAGCCTGCCCCACGAGGAACGCAAGCAGCACCGCGAGCCCGAAGCCTGTAAAGCCAATGGGTCCGTACCCATAGGCGAACGGATGATGCACGATGGGATGTGGCAGGAACGTCATGCGCTCACGAGTCCAGGAATGGGAAGCGACGCAAAAGCATTGAGGTCGAGCGGGGCACGCTCTCCCTGCTCGAAATGATACAGGCCCGCACGCGCGATCATCGCCGCATTATCCGTCGCCAACCGCGCACTCGGCGCATATACAGTCGCACCAAGACGCGTCATGCGCGATTGCATCGCTGCCGCGAGCGTCTTGTTGCCCGCTACGCCGCCGCCGAGTACGACGCGTTCACGTCCGAAACGCTCTACAGCGCGCGCGGTCTTTTCGACAAGTGTCTCCACCAGCGCATCATGGAATGCGCGCGCGATGTGCGGATAGTCGTCGGGTGATCCCGCGCGCACGGCCTGGAGCACCGCGGTCTTGAGCCCACTGAATGAGACATCGTAGTAGTCGGCGTCACCCGCCTGCTGATTGCGGCGCAGCATTGGGCGCGCGAACCGAAAGCGAGACGAGTCTCCAGTTGCGGCGAGCCGCTCGACGTGCGGACCGCCCGGATATGGCAGGCCGATCAGCTTGGCCACCTTGTCGAACGCTTCGCCAGCGGCATCATCGCGCGTGCGGCCAAGCATGCGATATCGCCCCCACGCTTCCACGTCCATTAACAACGTGTGACCGCCCGACACCAGCAATGCCGTGAATGGCGGCACGGCATCGCGATGTTCGAGCGCTGTCGCGAAGAGGTGACCTTCCATGTGATGCACACCAACGCACGGAATCCCACGCCCGAACGCCAGCGCCTTGGCGAAGCTCACTCCAACGAGCAGTGCGCCGACGAGACCAGGCGCGTGCGTCACAGCAACGGCGTCCACGCTGCTCAGAGCCACTCCGGCGTCGTCGAGCGCCCGTGTGACGACCGGCACGATTGCCGTGAGGTGCTGGCGCGATGCGATTTCCGGAACGACGC
>JBDTMO010000321.1:0-6601 GCA_039934235.1 bacterium
CTTTGATACGGCGGTGCGCATTACGCCAACAGTTGGTCCGGCCGTCATCGGACTTTCGACACCGGAGATTGTGGTGCCGCGCTGGTTGTTCGAGCGCAGCCACGACGAACAGCGTCTCGTGATCGTGCATGAACGTGAGCACGTCGCGGCGCGAGATCAGCTCTTACCCGTCGGTGGACTCATCGTCGCCGCGCTGCTGCCGTGGCATCCGGCCGTGTGGTGGGCGCTCTCGCGACTGCGTTTGGCGATCGAACTCGATTGCGATGCGCGTGTGTTGAACCGCGGAATTGCCGCTCGCCCTTATGGAACGCTGTTGATCGACATCGCCGGCCAGTGCGCCGGACACCGCGCCGGCGCGCTTGCGCTCGCGGACAGGCCCTCACACCTCGAACGGAGACTCCTCGCCATGAAACAGACTCGCACGCGGTTCGCATTCGTGCGCACCGGCACGCTCGCCACGCTTGCAGGTTTATCGATCCTCATGGCGTGTGAGGCGCGACTCCCAACGTCGGCAGAAGTGGACAAGATGGATGTCGCGAGCGCCGAGACATCGATGCGGAAGGCAAAGCTTATGGCCGAAACGGAGGCAGGGAACGTCGCCTACACGGTAGACGGCAAGACCGTAACTGCGGAGCAGGCGCATGCCATTGCCGCGGAACGCATAACAACGATCAACGTGGCGAAAGGCACGCTCATGAATACGAAGGACAGTGGGAAAGTCTCGTCGCACGTGTACATCACGACTGCAGACGGCGCAGGGAAGGGCGACTCGATGAAGGTTTCCTTCTCGAAGCGTCAGGGAGAAGCAATCGCTGAACGAGCGCAGACGCTGCAAATGAGAACCAAGTCCGACGGAAAGGCTTTCGACGGCATCGTGTACATCGATGGTGTGCGAGCGCCCGAGGGTGCACTCGCAAAGCTCCTCCCGAATGACATCGAGAGCGTCGAAGTGACCAAGGGTCTCGCGGCCACAAAACTCTCGAACGATCCCGCAGCGGCGAATGGCGTGATTACGATCGTGACCAAGCGCGGCAAGCAGTAACACTTGTTGTCGCGCCACCACTGAAGGTGCAGATCCTTCGACTCGCTGCGCTCGCTCAGGATGACAGCGTCTCTGTCGTCCTGAGCGAAGCGAAGGACCTGCACTGTGTGTTGTCATCCTGAGCGCAGCGAAGGATCTGCACTGTGTGTTGTCATCCTGAGCGCAGCGAAGGATCTGCACTTCAGATCTTCTTAGATTTTTTCGCGGGACTCGAGCGTCGAAAACTGCTGCACGTTCTCGACGAGACCAAGCAGGTGCTGCTGGCTGCGCAGAATGCCGAGAAGGTCTTCCTGCTGTGAGGCTGTTGCAGCCTCGAACAGGCCCGCGACGAGGCGTGCGGTGTGCTCGCCGATTTGAATGAGCGGGATGCGAAGCTCATGCGAAATCGCCGCCAGCATCTCTGACTTTGCGCGGTTGGCAGCTTCCGCCAGCAGACGGGCGTCATGCTCCCTGTGTTCTTCCGCGCGAAGCTCGCCGACGTCGCGAAAGCTCAGCACCACTCCGACAACCTCGCCGCCCTCGATGATCGGCGTCACCATGGAATCCACGGTGATGGGCTTACCGTCGCTGCGCCAGTACGTGTCATTGCTTTCGCCATGCGTCCTGCCTTCCTGGCGCGCGCGCGAGTTCGGACAATCCCTCTCGGGGTAGCGTGTTCCGTCCGGACGCGAGTGATGGATGAGCGCGTGCCTGTCGTGACCGACCAGCTCCTCCGCCGAATAACCGAGCAGTCGTTCCGCCGCGGGGTTCGCATACAACGTCACGCCATTCCGATCTGAGGCGAGCACCGCAACGCCGAGCGCGTCCAGTACGCGCTGTGCATGATGTTCGCCGGCGAGGACCTGGGCGCGAATGCGCATACGAGCCGCAATCAGCTCGGACACTCCCGCTGCGATGTCGGTCAGTGACGTCAGGTCGTCAGCCGTCCATTCGCGTGCGGCGTGATCGATTGCGCAGACGGTGCCGACGATGGCACGTTCGCCCGCACCATCCGCTGGCGCATAAATAGGCGCGGCGAGATACGCGCCAATCTCGAGCTCGCGCGTGGCGTGACTGTTCTTCACCAACGGGTGTTCGCGCGCGTCATCGATCTGCAACGGCTCCTTGCTCCACACCACGTACTTGCAGAACGAATGTCCGACGTGCCGCCGAGTTTCCCATCGCTCGCTGTCATCTTCGCCATGGGTGTACACGGCGATGGGCACCAGCAACTTGTCCGTCAACACATTGATCTGTGCGACGGGCGTGCGTAACGCCTTCGCCGCCAGGCGTACCGCGCGATTCAATGGCGGAATCTCGTGAGCGCTTTCCAGCAACCCCGTGCGTTCGATCGCGACGAGGCGCCCCTTCGTCCTGAGCGCGCGCTTGATCCTGTCGCGGAACAGCTCTCGATCGTCGGGCGTGTGGTCGATGGGCGAGATCACAATTGCAATGGGTCAGCGCAGCATGGCTTTCGCGATCGTGTTCAGTTGCATGTTGCTCGTGCCTTCATAGATCGCGCCAATCTTTGCGTCACGGTAGAACTTCTCGGCGGGATAGTCAGTGGTATAGCCGTAGCCGCCGAACAGTTCCAGCGACACCGAGGTCACGCGTTCTGCGACCTGGCTGGAAAACAGCTTTGCCATCGCGCCTTCCATGGCGATGTCACGTCCGGCGTCCTTGAGTCGCGCCGCGTTGTAAACCATGAGTCGCGCTGCCTCCGTCTCCGTTCGTGCTTGCGCGAGCTGGAACTGAATCCCCTGGAACTCGGAGAGCGACTTGCCGAACTGGTGCCGCTCCTTCACGTACGCGGTTGCTGCGGCGAGTGCACCCTGGCTGACGCCGATCATCTGTGCGCCGATGCCGATGCGTCCCTCGTTGAGCGTCTCGATCGCCACCTTGTAACCCTGACCGACGGGCCCAAGCACATTTTCGGCCGGTACTTCAACGCCATCCAAAATGAGTTCAGTCGTACTGGAGGCACGAATGCCGAGCTTGTCTTCCTTCTTGCCAACGGAGAAGCCGGCAAAGTCGCGCTCGACGATGAATGCCGTGATGCCCTTGTAGCCCGCTTGCGGATTCGTGTTCGCGAACACGACGTAGATCCCCGCTTCCGCGCCGTTGGTGATCCACATCTTGCGGCCCGTGAGGATCCAGGAGTCGCCGCGCAACTCAGCGCGCGTCGCCATGCCGAATGCGTCTGAACCCGAGCCCGGCTCGCTGAGTGCGTATGCACCGATGGTATCGCTGGTAAGGCGCGGCAGATACTTCGCCTTGAGCGCATCGCTGCCATAGCGCGCGATCGGATAGTTGACGAGCGTGTTCTGCACGTCGATGAGGATTGCAGCGGCCGCGTCGATCTTGCTGACTTCCTCGACGGCAAGGGCGACCATGAAGCACGAGCCTGCCGCGCCACCATATTGCTCTGGCACCTCGATGCCCATGAGTCCCATCTCGAAGTACTTCGCGATCAGCGCCGGATCGATTTTTCCCGCTCGTTCCATTGCTGCAACGCGAGGCTTCACCTCTTCAGCGGCGAAGCCAGCCACGGCGTCCCGGAAGAGCTCCTCGTCGTCGGTGAGTATGGTGAGCGGCGGATGCGAGACGACGGCGTCGGTGGTCATGAGTGCGGTCAGGCCGAGACGGAGGAGGCAGACGTTGGCTGCGTGATTGTGCGCGCGACGGGGTGGCAGCGGCAGGCATCACCGCACGCGGTTTCCGAGCGCGAGGAGTGCCAGCAGCGCGTGGCGTCTTCAGCAGTGAGCCCATTCACGACGGGCAGCCCAGCTCGGCCGAGGATGAGCTCAGCGAGCCGTTCGTGGACACCAAAGGCGTCGGTGACCCGCACTTTGACGTAGGGATACGCTGCAGAGGCGGCCGCGACCATGCGTGGGATGTCGCTCGTGGAGTGTTTGCCGGGCGAGAGCATGTACGGGAAGCAAATCAGTTCAGTCGCCCCCGCCTCCACGCAGCTGCGCACGCCAGACTCGATGGACGGCTCGGCGAGCTCCATATGCGCGTAGCGCGCGATCACGTCCGGGCCAGCGATGGCCTGCACAAGGTTGGTCATACAGTCCATCATCTCGTTCGCTGCGTCGCGTTTCGAGCCGTGATCGATCAACAGGATTGCCTTCAAAACCGGACTCCTCGGAAGGTCGGACGAGTGAAGTAACCTAGAGCATGGGCCGCGCTGAGATAAGTCGTGCGCGGGCAGCAGACGGGCTCGTCGTCCCGCGGCGCTCACACTCTCGAGACACAGGTACAAAGACCACCGAGGATCTCTCGCTCACGCGATCACTCGCGCTGTGCACGCGGATTGCCCCCTGTTCGCAGAGATCCAGGGTGCACCCGATACGCGACCGAGGACACAATGAGCCAACCTGTTTTCTTGTTTGCGATTCGTCTCGTCCGCGCAGTGGCCGCGAAACGGTCTACGTCCCGATGTCCTCGTTCCAGAGCTCGGGGCTGCGCGCAATGAATTCCGTCATCAACCGAATGCACTCGGGCTCCTGCAAGACGTCGACACGAACACCACGGGAACGCAGCGACGCTTCATCGCCAAGGAACGTCTTGTTTTCGCCGACAATGACGTGCGGAATTCCGTAGAGGAGAATCGCGCCCGAGCACATCGGGCATGGTGAAAGCGTGGTATAGAGCACGCACTCCTTGTACACCGCGGCCACCTGCCGGCCCGCATTCTCGAGCGCATCCATCTCACCGTGCAGCACCACGCTGCCACGTTGCACTCGACGATTGTGTCCGCGCCCAAGGATGCGTCCGTTGTGTACGATCACCGAGCCAATCGGAATGCCACCCTCGCTCACCCCTTCTTCCGCTTCAGCAATCGCGGCGCGCATGAACTCATCTGCCATCCCGGCTATCTCCGCGGAGGTAGTGAGCCAAGCAACACCTTAACAGCGGCATCGAGTTGCGAGTCGCGACCCGAATAGCTCTCGCCCACAGGTCGCACCACGAGCTGATCGACAGGCCGTGGGTTGAGCTCCATGTCCTTTCCATCCGCGCCAGTGATCCGCGTGCCGGGCAAGCGCACAGTCGTTCCGTCGAGCAGCGTCCTTCCCGATGTATAGATGATCCACCCTGCCGTCGGCTCGCCGACCACCTGGCCAAGCTTCATCGTTCGGTAGCCTTCCGTAAAGTCCTCGGCGTCGCTGAGCGAGTGTTGGTTGGTGACCAGCACGGTGGGTCGCTCGAGTGAGCGTTGGCCGAGTGCGGTGCGCGCGCCCGTCGTTGGCTCGCCGCGGCCTTGCATGTTCAGGTAGGGCTTTCGCGAAAACACGTCGAGCGCGTACGCATTGACGAAGCCGCCGTTGTTGTTCCGCACATCGATCACCACACCCTCGCGATCGTGCTGCTCGGCGTCGAGATCATTGTACAGCTGACGCAGCGCGACGTCGCTCATATCCGCCATGTGCACATAGCCGAGGCGGCCGGCGCTCGCCTTCGCAACGTATTCGCGCCGCGACTCGACCCATGTGCGGTAGACAAGGCCTTTCTCCGCGCCCGTGCTGATCGGACGAACCGTGACCTGACGCGTCCCACCGGCACGCGGCGCGATGGTGAGCACCGTCTGCTTTCCCGTTCGGTACGAGAGCAGCTCGTCGAGATTTGCGGTGGCGTCCGCATTCTTTCCGTCGACGGCGACGATCACGTCGCCGATGGCGAGTCCGCCGCTGAGCGCCGCCGGTGCGAGTGCGATGACCTCGGTAACGCGAAGCTTTCCGTCGCGCTCATACTCGGCGCGATCGAAGCGGAGACCGAGCTTACCCGTGTACGGTTGCTGCGCGGGCGGTCCGCCAATGCCGAGATGCGACGCGTTCAACTCGCCGATCATCAAGTTCATCAAGCGCCGCATTTCGTCGGGCGTGCGGGCGCCAGCAATGTGGTCGGCATACGTCTCGCGCAGGGCGCCCCAATCGGCGCCGTGCATCTTTTCGTCGAAGAAATTGTCGCGCAGATACGACCAGGCTTGTTGAAACACGGCCATCTTTTCGCGCGAGAAATCGACGTCGAGCTCCGCGGTCACGTTCAGCGGACGCACGACGCGCGACTCCGCGGTGATCACGTTGATGCGGCCGCCTTCGAGGTAATACACCTCCTTGCCATCAGGCGACCACTGCGCAGCGCTCTTGAATCCACTCGTGCTGGTGAGTTGTCGCGCGACAGGCTGTCCAGTCGCGAGCTCGTCGAGGTTGTAGGAATACAGATTCGTCTGGCCAGCTGCGCTCGCGGTGAGCAGCAATGTCTTGCCGTCACCGCTCAGCACGGCGCTGTTCACATCAACGCCGACGGGCAGTGCTGTGGCTCGCCGCCGAATATCGTCGTACACGATGGACGTCTTGCGACGCGCGGCTGCTGCACTGTCCTTTCGCGCGGTGCTGTCTCCAGCGGCGACAATCGGCGTGGCGGGCGGCGCCGATGGCGCGCCGGGTCCGGGCTGCTGCGTTTGCGGACCAGGACGCGGTGGCGTCGTCGAGAAGAGGTCGCGAAACTGGTCTTCGCGAAATCGAGGCGCGCGCGGCACGAGGTCGATGCGAATGACCTGTCCGTCCTCCGTACGCT
>JBDTMO010000322.1:0-6597 GCA_039934235.1 bacterium
TGCTATCCGTCGGGCAATGCGACAGGAACTGGCAGCAGCGGCAGAAGAAGGCCGTCTCTGCGTCACTCCTCTCCCGCAGGCGCATCGAGCGGCAGAACGCTTGCCACCGGCACCCAGCCCGAGCGCCCACCGTCAAGCGCAATGCGCACCCACGCACCTTCTCGCGCGCCGAGCGTTCCCGTCTCGCCGATGTTCCCACTCGCAAGTGCGACGGACGATCCCGGCGCGTCGAGCAGCGGACGACTCGCACGCAACACGGCGAGTCCGAATGGCTCCAACCGATCACCAATTTCGAGCGTCGCCAGCAACAACACGATCGCAATGGACAGCGCCCCGCCCGCGAGCGCCCGCGCGTAGCTGGGACGACGCACGGACGGAATGGCGAGCAGCAACCACGCGCCGATCCATCCCGCGAGTGCCACAAGCGCGAGGAGATTGACGGGAAGGGGCGCCACGTAGCCCGGCGAACGAAGGAGCGGGGGTGCAACAGACTCCAGCCGGTCGCGCGCCTCGTCGTCGAGCGGATCGAGACGAAGGGCGCGCTGCCACCCGCGAACGGCCGCTGCGCTGTCGCCGCGCGAGAATGCCGCTGTACCGAGGTTGGCCCAAGCATCCACAGCACGAGGCGCGCGAGTCGCGACCCTGCCAAACAACCGCTGCGCCGTCGTAAACGCGGCGTGGTCGTACGCTTCGACACCGTGTTGGAATGTGCTGGATACACCTTCAGGAAATGCGTTCAACGCGCCAGACAGTCCAAGCAGAAGCAGCAACACTGCGAGTGGGCGCCCAACTGTCGGCACACTCACAGGCCGAACCGCCTCCGCGCCAATTGCCTGCACCAAAGCGTTTGCCTCCGACACGACGTCGCCGTCCATTGCACCGGCGGGTGAGAACGCCGCCGAATCGAGTCGATCGAGCAGTGCGCCCGCGGCGTCCGCCGTCTGTTCCGTGACGCCACCAAGTCTCAACGCACGCGCGAACGACGCTGGTTGTGTTGAACCGATCGTCCGCGGAACGCGATCGCCAACCGCCTCCAGATACATGCGGCGCAATTCGCGCGCGCTGAGTCGTTCGGAACGCGTGGCCGCTTGCTTCAGTCGTCGCGCGGCCGAGCGACGCTCGCTGCGCCGGCGCGCCTTCGCGCGCACGCGACGATAGGCTGCTGGCGTTGGTGCGATCGCAAGCAGGAGCCAGTACCACGGCCGAGATGGAATGGGTGGTGGCAGCTCATCGCGAATCGAATGACGAATGCCGAGTCGAGTCACCGGAGCGGAATCCACCGCGGCGAGTGTGGCGTTCGCGATGTCGAGCGTCAGCGCAGTTGTTCGCGCGTCGGAATAGGTGCGACGGTCCGGATCGAAGAATGGATATTCGATCGCTGGAACTTGCTGCTGTCCCGCCTGACGCGGTGTGAGCAGCCAGTCGAACTCCTTTGTGCCACGCACGCGCGCCTGCGACGTATCCACCTGCACGCGCTCCGCGCCTTGCGCCACCGACGCCCACCCAAGGCGCAGCGGCGGACGCGGCCAGAGCTTCACATTGCCGCTTCCTTCCAGCCGGAGCGTGAGCACGACGGGATCACCCATGCGCGCGCGCTGTGTGGACACGCGCGACGACGCGTCGACCGCGCCGACCGCTCCCGCGAAATCCGATGGTCGCCCTTCGACCGGGACGTCAAGGGCGAGGAAGCGAACGCTGTCGGTGCGGAGCTCGAAGCTTTCTTCGCGCGAGAAGAACGAGGTCGACAGCGGAAGTGAATATGTCAGTGCCGCTGGGGAAATGGTGGTGCGACCAGCGAATAGTGGAAAGAGAGCGCGACGGTACGACAGCGTCTCAAAGCACCGACGACCCGCACGTGTCAACGCGGCTGGCGGCGCGAGATCATAGGCGAGCACACCCGGCATTTCCGGCGGAAAGAATGTGGGGTTTCGTCGCAGCCGCTGCCGAGCGCTTTCGTTGAGCTGCACGTCGACGACGTAATCCACCTGTTGTCCCACGAACAGGGTGTCCGTCGGCGTACCTCGGCCAGCGCGATCGAGCCACGCGCGCACGACCACCGCGGGCGCTTGCGAACCGTTGGCGTGCACGTCCACAGGCCCGGCCACCGCACTCACCCGTTCGGCGCCCGCGACTGCCACAAATGGCGGAAGGATGATTCGACCGCCAACGTCCGAGGCCACAGTGAATGTGGCCTCCGTAAGCGCGTTGGGACGCCCCTGCCCGTCCCGTTCGACGCGGCTTGTGACGTTGCTCTTCAGCAACTGGAGGAACGACGTTGGCGCCGGCGGCAGTATTTGTGGCGCGGACGAACCGGGGGCTCGCGCGGCCACCGTAATGTCCATCGGAGCGCACGTGCTTGCCGTATCGGGCGCGTGCGCCACGACAACGAGCTGCGCGATGACGAGCAGCCCGATCACGACGGACCTACCAATCCTTTCCGCCCGGAGGCGGCTCGGGTCGGTTCTGCTTCTGCTTCTTTCCTTGCACCTCGCGCTCTTCGCGCTCCGCGCTGCCCAACAGCTGCTCGGCTTGACGCTGCGCGAGCGTGGGCTGCGGCTTCTGTTCCTGCTGGGCCGGAGACGGAGCGGCGTTGGATTGCCCACCGCCGCCGCCTCCGCCGCCGCCCTTCTTTTGCTTGTCCAGCGCCAGCTCGTAGTTCCATTTTGCGTCGAGGTCGTTGGGCCGCTGAAGTAATACGCGCTTGTAGGTGGCCAACGCTGCCTTGAGTTCGGCCGACGCGGAGTCGCCCTGCGCCGCCCGACCGCGGAGCAAGTGTGCAAGGCCGCCGTTGAACCGTGCGCGGTACTGTATCTCAGGATCGGCCTTCTCTGCGGCTTTCTCCAGTATCTCCGCCGCGCTGGTCGTTGAATCGGCCGCCAGCAGCGCCGTCCCGTAGTTGTATAACGCGCCGGGCGAACGGTCCCCGTTCTTGACCGCCTGGCCGAACAGGACCGCCGCGCGACGATAGTCCTTCGCGTGGTAGGCGAGTGCGCCGTCGATCGACTCGCGCGCGGGCGCGCATCCGGAGATGAACACGGCAGCAAGGAGTGCTGCCGCCACCGCGGTTTCCGCGGAGGCAGCGCTGCGACGCCGACGACCGCGCCGACCAGCGAGCACGGTGTCCAGCCAGAGCAGCAGGATGGCCGGCAACAGGAAGAGTTGAAAGCGCGGCGTGAGCGTGTCGCCCGCCTGCGTCGTGCGCGCGCCTGTCCGAAGCTTCGAGAGTGCCGACTTGATCCGCGCGGCCTTGTCGGTTGCCTCGGAGGGAATGAAGGTGCCACTCGCCGCCGTGGCCGCGGCCTGGAGCAGCGTCGGTTGGTAGCGTGTCACGACGACCTGGCCGTTCTCGTCGCGCTTCTGCGTGGCTCCGCCATTGGCATCCTTGATCGGAATCGTGGACCCTGCCGCGGTGCCAAAGCCGACGGTGACGATACTGACGTTGTTGTCCGCCGCCTTCTTCGCGGCGAGGATGAGCTCTTCTTGAGGCTCGAAGCCTTCGCCGTCACTGAAGATGACCAATGCGCGGTCGGCGCCACTCTTGGTGAGCGCGAGCAGGCTGGTGCCCTGCGTGATCGTGGACGCGAGCGACGTCCCCGCCTGGCCGACAACACTCGGATCAAGATTGTCGAGGAACAGGTCGAGCGCGCCGCCATCGACCGTGATGGGCGTGAGCACGTACGAGCGGCCGGCAAACGCCAGCAAGCCAACGCGATCGCCTGGGCTGATGGCGCGCAATCGGCGGATTTCCTGCTTTACGCGCTCCAGCCGATTAGGCTTTTCATCCGTCGCCATCATGGAGAGCGACGCGTCCACCGCGAGCACCATGTCCACGCCCGTCGATCTTACAGTGGTCAGCTCATGCCCCCAGCGCGGGCCGGCAATGGCGAGTCCAGCCAACGCGACAGCAAGTCCAAGTCGCAGTGCACGCCATCCGCTTCCCGCGAGCGCATTCGGTGGAATGAGACGACGCACGACGTCGAGCGCGCCGAACCGCTGCAGCCGCTGCTCTCGGCTGGCGCGCGCGCGGCGCAGCAGCAGGGCGAATAGCACTGGCAACACAAGGATGAGTGGCAACAGCCACGGGAGCTCGATGACGCTGAAATCGATCATCATGGCAACGGCCCTTTCCACGCGACGAGCAGCAACTCGGCGACGAGTGCAACCAGCATGATCGCGAGCGGCCAGCGAAAGAGTTCCGAGTAGCGCACGAAGGTTCGGCTCCGCACCGGTGTGCGTTCCAACGCATCGATTTGCTCCGTGATGCGCTGCAGCGCAGCGGGATCGCGCGCACGGAAGTAGCGCCCGCCCGTCGCATTGGACACGTCAGTGAGGAGCGCATCATCGATTTCGACGCGCTGCATCTCGTAGCGCAGGCCGAACAGTCCACGCCCGACCGGCACGGGTGCCATGCCCTCGGTGCCCACGCCGATCCCGTAGATCTTGATGCCGAATTGTGCGGCGGCCTTTGCAGCGGTTCGCGGATCGATCGAGCCGCGGTTGTTCACGCCGTCGGTGAGCAGGACGAGGACGCGCGACCGCCCCGGTGCATCCTTCAATCGATTTGCGGCCGTCGCAATGGCGGTCCCAATCGCAGTGCCGTCCTCGAGTTGGCCGGGCTGCAAGTTATCGAGTGCCGCTTGCACGACTGGATAGTCCGTCGTCAGCGGTACTTGCGTGAGCGCTTCACCCGAGAATGCGACGATGCCGATGCGATCCGTATTTCGTGCGGCCACGAATTGCTTGATCTTCGCGCGCGCCACCTCGAGACGATTCTGCGGTTGGAAGTCCAGCGCGAGCATCGAGCTCGAGATGTCGAAGGCGATGACGATGTTGATCCCCTCGCTCGTGGTCGTCTCCGCATGCGCGCCCGAGCGCGGACGTGCGAGCGCGACGATGCCACTCGCAAGGGCGAGATTGCGCAGGAGTGTGAGCAGGCGCGCGAGCGCGCGGCCAGCGCGAGGACCACGTGCCAGTACGGATACGCGAGAGAAGACGATCGCCGCGGGCGTGCGCTTGCGCGCGAGGAGCCACCACACCGGCAGCAGCAGGAGCAACAGCAGCCACACGGGCGACGCAAATTGCAACGCACCAAGGTCGATCATGCGGCGCGCTCCTTCGCCGCGGCGGCCTCGGCGACCGCCAACTCGGCAGCGCGCTGGTGCTCGTCACGCACGATTGCCTTTGCGTCGTTCCCGATTGCACGCGCCCGCTCCGCACCCAGTGGCGCGTTCGCGAACTTCACCGGATCCACCGCATCGAAGAGATTCCGCAGCGCCTCATGCGGCACGGACCGCGCACGTCGCACGACAGCAAGGAGCTCACCGCTCGTTTGCGCCAACGACGCGTCGTCAATTCGCTGCGACAAATACCGTCGCACCACATCTGCCATCAACGCCGCATGACGTCCCGGCTCGCCCGCGTCGATGAGGCGCAACCGCTCAATCCGCTCGAACGCAGCATTCGCATCGACGAACGGATCACCGGTGCCGCCGATCACCCGGCGTCGACGACGCACGATCCACCACGCGATGAGGCCAATGAGCAACGCCGCCAGCGCCGCGAGCACCCACCACCACCACGGAATCGGTACCGGGGCCTCGAGGATCGGCCGCGCGGGCTTGGGCACGCGAAGCGCAGTATCCGCTGGTAAAACGCTGCGCACGAAGAGCGACGGCAACACGAGTGCGACGCGTCGCTCGCCGTCGTCCGTCTGCACGAGGACATCGCCAAGCTTGACTGGCTGGAGGCCGATGTCCCATGCGGCAAGGCGATAGACGGCGATGCGATCCGCGGCGGCCGAGGTGTCCGCACCGCTGCGCACAGATGGCGGCTCGAGCGATTGCACCGGGCCAAGCGAATCGACGGCAGCGGGAAAGTTGATCGTCGCGCCTTGCGGTGCGCGCACGCGCACGGTGAGCCGCACCACCTCGCCCACCGTTACGGTGTCGCGTTCCAGCGTCACGCCTGCCTGTACGGGAATCGCTGGTTGCTGCGCGCGCACTGAAGACGCGAGCGCAACCACAAGCACCATGGCTGTCCTCAGCACCGCGGACATCAGCGCCGCCTCGCGCGCGTCTCGCGCGCCCGGAAAAACCTGATCAGCGGATCGACGACACCGCCGTCAGTTCTGACGGGAATCTCATCTATCGCCAAGCGACGCAGCAGCCGCCGACGCGCGGTCATTTCCTCGGCAACCGCTTCAGCAAATCGTGCGCGAACCTTGGCGTCACTCGTGTCGACGTCGATCGTCGCACCAGTTTCAGGATCGACGAATCGTGCCTGACCGATATCGGGAAGCTCCTGCTCGCTCGGGTCGTCCACAGTGACGGCGACGACGTCATGACGCTGCGCGAGCAGTTTTAGAGGTTGCTCGAGGTCGGCGGCCTGAAAGTCCGACACGACGAAGATGATCGTCTTGTGCGCGAGCATTTTTCCGGTGTATTCGAGCGCTCCCGCGAGGTCGGTGCCCTTGCCCTTTGGCTCGAAGACGAGCAGATCGCGCATGAGTCGGAGTGCGTGGCGACGGCCCTTCCGCGGCGGCACCACATGCTCGATGCGATCCGTGAACAGCACGGCACCAACGCGATCGTTGTTCCG
>JBDTMO010000323.1:0-6595 GCA_039934235.1 bacterium
GCGCGAGGAGCGAGTTGGCAAACAGGTTTGCACCAACGCGATTGCCGCCGTAGAAGTCAGGCGTCGCCGAACCTGTGGGGACGTACACGATGCCGCGCGGCACGTCGACCGCCATGCCGCCCCACGAATTCGCACCACCGACGGTGCGCCATGCGTCCGCCGGCCACGTGTCGTAACCGAATTCGCCCGGCTGCGGGATCGTATGAAACGCCCAGCGCAGCGCGCCGGTGCGTACGTCGAACGCTCGCACATAGCCAGGTGCGGACCCATCGCCCTCGCCCACGCGTGAACCTTGAATGATGAGGTCCTTGAAGATCACGCCGGGGCTCGTTGCGGTGACCGATTGATTGGCGCCGTCGCGGCCAAGTCCTTTCGCGAGGTCGATCCACCCGCCCGTGCCGAACGTGGTGACCAGGGCGCCCGTCGCGGCATCGAGCGCGTACAGACGCGAGCCGGCTGTAAAAAGCACCCGCCGTTCGTCGCCGTCCTCCCAGTACACGACGCCACGATTTGCGCCGCCGCCGTTGCCGCCCGGTGGGCTGAACTTCCACACTTGCTCGCCGCTTTCGGCGCGCAAGGCAAAAGCGCGCCCCGCGCCCGAGGTCGAGTACAGGATGCCGTGGACGACAATCGGCGTCGCCTGAATCTGCGAGGCTTCGCGGCCTTCCTCACCCGTGTGGTACGTCCATGCAACGGCGAGCTGGTTGACGTTTCCCCGATCGATCTGCGTCAACGGCGAGTAGCGGCTATTCTCGGCATCACCGCCCGTGACTGGCCAATCGCGGTCGTCGGAGGTGCGGTTGATCGAGATGCGGATGCAGCCGATGGCGAGTGCAACGCTGAGCATCGCGATGCGATGCCCTTGCGCCAGAAATCGTCGAAGCGAGAATGGGTTGCTCATCATGCCCAACGGTGCGAGCAAGAATCTTTCTGCGCAACCGTGGTCACGTTTGTCGATTCGTCGGTGCCTCGTTCGTCGCACCTTTTAGACCCCAACGAGGAGATCGCATGTCAGCTACGCCGAAGACTCAACTCTGGACCGGCCGCATTCTCAGTGGCCTCGCCATCGCGTTCCTGGTGTTCGACGCAGGCGTCAAGCTGTTGCAACTCCCTGTGGCCGTTCAGGGCACGCTCGCGCTGGGATATCCGGCGAGCAGCACACTGGGAATTGGAATCCTGGAGTTGGCCTGTCTCATCCTCTACATCATCCCGCGCACCGCACCACTCGGCGCCATCATGCTGACTGGCTATCTCGGTGGCGCAGTCGCGAGCAACGTGCGCCTGGGAAACCCGCTATTCAGCCACATTCTATTCCCGACGTACGTTGCCGCGCTGGTCTGGGGAGGGCTCTACCTGCGCGACGCTCGGCTGCGGTTGCTCGTGCCGGTTCGCGCGCGCGGGTGATCTTGCCTGGCGGCGTGCGCCGAGCGTACGGTTCGCTCACTGTGGTCAATTGCGGGAGTTCCCTATGGCAGGCGCAATGCGCGCGGCCGTCATGTTGATGACGCCCGACGAATTCCTTGTGCACCCGCTGTCGGATGTGAAGGCGGAGCTCGTGCGTGGTGAGCTGCGCGTGACGCCTCCTGCTGCTGGACCGCACGGGTGTGTAGCGACCAACGTGGTTGGTCTATTGCTCGCGTACCTCAAAGGCCGCGAACTCGGCAGAGTGTTCGTGGATGGCGTTGGCTACGAGTTGGTCCAGCTTCCACGCACGGTTCGTTGTCCAGACGCGTCGTTCGTGCGTGCGGATCGACTGCCGAAGGAAGGCATCGCTCATGGATGCCTGAAACTCGCAACAGATCTCGCGGTCGAGGTGTTGTCGCCGAGTGAGTCGGCGTCGGAGTTGGAGGAGAAGCTCGACGATTACCGTTCGTGCGGCACTCCGTTGCTCTGGGTGATCGATCCTGTGCGGCGCACGGTGATGATCGTCGCGAGTGATGCGCCTGTGCGCTGGTTGCGCGAGGCAGATACGCTTGACGGCGGTGAGGTTGTCCCAGGCTTTTCGTGCGGAGTTGCCGAGCTATTTGAGGGCATTGCCGGGCAGGCGGGACGTGTGTCATAAAGAATGGCTGCCCTCACGACGTTAGTGGGCATGCGTGCCGCCGTGAGCTTCGACCACTGCGGCCCGACAATCAACGCAAGGTGATCGGCGCGAGTCCCTCGAACAGTTCTGCAACGCCACACGTGAATCCGGGCACGACATCGCCACCCGTCAGCGAATCACTGACGCCAAGTTTCGTCGATCCATTCGTCGAGACAACGGCGACGGTGCGCGTGGCCGGATCGATCACCCACACGACCGGCGTTCCCGCCGCGAAATAGTCGGCGAGCTTCTCGGAGCGCTCCGCCTTTGACTCACTGGGACAGGACCTCTACTGCAAGGTCGGGCGCAAGCTCGTGATATCCACCGTGACGCCATTTGGCGCCAAGCGACTCGCGCGAATGAAGGAGGCATCCGGCGCACGGACAGTATTGGGCAGGTTGGGCAGCGTGTAGCCAGTGTTGTCGGCGAAACACTGTCCCAGGCGATGCTGCCAGACGTGCGTCGACAGCAAGCGTAGGACGGTGGCACTGACCAGTCCGTGCACCATGTTCGCCGGCGGTATCATTCGGATCCGTCCGCGCACAAGTTCGGTCCGACCCTTTGCGGCTGGGTGGACCATGAATTCGTCGGGGCTGAGGATCGTCGCGTCTGATGCGCTGAACCCCATGTACGCCTCCGGACAGCGACAGGTCGATACACATATAGGCTACGCTCGGCGGGTAGAGTCGGGCAAGGGCGCATACGGCACGATGCTCCGAGCCCAAAGCAAAGGCGTCACCGTTTCAGCGCAGGCGACATCATCAGTCGGAGGATGACGTACAGATCCTTCGACTCGCTGCGCTCGCTCAGGATGACAGCGGTGCAGATCCTTCGACTCGCTGCGCTCGCTCAGGATGACAACACGTCGCTTCGCTCGCCCAGGATGACACTGGCGCTTGGAGATCGCGACAAACACCTTCCCGATCCCCCCTTCTGAGTTCGCCCCATGCACATGCGCTCATTCCTCGCGATCGCGCTCATCGTCGCCGCTTGCCCGCTTTCGGCGCAAGGCACCTCCGCATCCGATCCGCTCGCAAAAGAAATCGAGTCGCGCATGGAGCAGGTCATGCCCAAAGTGGTCGCATGGCGACGAGACTTTCATGAGCATCCCGAGTTGTCAGGCTTGGAAACGCGCACCGCAGCCATCGTCGAAAAGCACCTGCGCGCACTGGGATTTCAAGTCCAGTCGCCCGTAGGAAAAACGGGAGTGACCGCCATACTCCGCGGCGGTAAGCCCGGCCCCGTTGTCGCCCTACGCGCCGACATGGACGCGCTGCCCGTGACCGAGCAGGTGGACCTTCCGTTCAAGAGCACGGTCCGCACGCAATACAACGGCGTGGAAGTCGGTGTGATGCACGCGTGCGGCCACGACAATCATGTCGCCATCATGATGGGCGTCGCCGAAGTCCTCAGCGGAATGAAGGCGCGCATTCCGGGCACCGTGAAGTTCATCTTCCAGCCCGCCGAGGAGTCGCTGGGCGGCGCGTCGTGGATGGTCGCTGACGGTGCGCTCCAGAATCCGCGCCCCTCGGCGATTTTCGGACTGCATGTGTGGCCAGGACCACTTGGCTCACTCAGCACGCGACCCGGCGGTTTCATGGCAGCTGCCGACGGACTCACCATCGTCGTAAAGGGACGCCAGACGCATGGATCGCAACCCTGGTCGGGCGTTGATCCGATCGTCGTGGCCGCGCAGATCGTGCTTGGACTGCAGACCATCGCGAGCCGCCAAATCGACGTGACGTCAGCACCAGCGGTGATCACCATTGGCATGATCCAGGGCGGCAACCGCGGCAACATCATTCCGGATAGCGTCGTGATGATCGGAACCATCCGGACGTTCGATCCGGCGATGCGCACGGAGATTCACACGCGCGTAAAGCGCACGGCCGAGGACATCGCGCATTCGGCGGGCGCCACCGCGCTGGTGACGCTGACGACCGGCGGGCTCATTACGCAGAACGATCCCGCACTGCTCGCCAAGATGACGCCGACGCTGCAGCGCACCGCCGGCGAGGGCGGATTCCGCACCATCAATCCGATTACGGCGTCAGAGGATTTTCCGGAGTTCACCCGCGAGATTCCCGGGCTTTACTACTTTCTGGGCGTCTCGCCAAAAGGCTCGGACCTGAAGACGCAAGCTCCCAATCACTCGCCACTCTTCTTCGCGGACGAAGGCGCGCTGCCGACGGGCGTACGAGCGATGGCGAATCTTGCAGTGGACTACCTGAAGAGTGGCGGGCTAACTACTAAACCGGTGCCCTAAGAACCCGGGCGGTTTAGGGTTTCGCCGCAAATACAGCCATGGTCTTATCGAGGTGATCGCCGCCGCGGTGCTGAATGTTCACGAACAGCCGGCTGCTGTGGAGATCGAAGTAGATGCCCGTGGGTTCGGCATCGCAGTCGGTCAGCGTCGCAAAGCGCGTCACGGTAACGGCGGCGCCATGTTGGCCACCACGATTCGGTGTGGCGACCCAGATGTCGTCGCCCTTACGCTTGCCGCTGTTGAACGACCCACCGGGATCTTCGGCGATGTAGAGATTGCCTGAGCGATCGAGTGCGAGGTTGTCCGGCATCTCGAAATCGGCCGGAGCGTTGACGCCAGCCTTCACATACTGAGTAATGAACGCTGTGGAGTGGTCACTGCCGCCCTTCGGTTCGCGAAGGTCGACTGCGAGCACGCGATGCTCACTCGTGATGGAGACGTATAACGTGTTCGCACCGCCAGCGTTGTTGCCCGTCGATGTTGCGACCTCAACGTCTTCCGGACGGCCGTAACCAGTCGCCTGCACCAGGTCCGCTGCAGCGCTTGCGTCGATCTGCACAGCAGTGCGCGGCAAGGGGATCCACTCCGCCGCACCCGTGCGATCGCCATCAGCCTGCGTAATGCGAAGCACGAATGTCTGCCCGCGGGAGAGATTTCCCCGCTTGTCGGGAACGAACTTGAAGAGGTAACCAGGCGTGCGCTCGCTGATGCTGTACAAATTACCCTGCGGATCGAAACGCATTCCCTCGTGCGACTTGGATCCAATGGCCGGACGTGCGAGAACACTGTCGACGACCGTGAGGTCGCCCGGGTTGAAGAACACCTCATACACCAGCCCGGCGACAGACGCGGGATACGCAGGATCACGGAAGTTCGCGGCGTTGGTCTCTTCGGCAAAGAGGAGGGTCCCCCATGGCGTCCACACCGTTGGGTCCAGCGACTCCCAGTCAGCGCGCTGCGCAATCGTCTTCGTCACGCCGGTAACCAGGTCCGTCACCGAGAGCGATCCATTGCTGCCGACCTCGTGCACGCGATACAAATACCGGCCGGCCTGCGGCCCCGTCTCGTTGAGCGTGTTCATGTCCGGGCTGTCAGCGTACGACGGCTCCGACGCAACGGCGACCTGCCCAAACCCCGCCGGAATCACCAACGGATTCACGGCGTCGCCACCACTCGTGCACACAGCAGACGTTCCGAGCGCGGCGAACTGAAACGCGCCCTTGGTGTCGCTCGACTTTTCGAATTGCGCAGAACTGCTGAGCTGCGCCGGTCCGAATTCGGTCATGTCGGCCGAACAGGCAACCATCGCCACAAGCACACCTGAGATGGTCAGGTACAACGGGGTACTCCTCGCCATGTCACTCCTCCCTGGTTCCCGCATCGTTGATTCGCGTGCCGACATTTGCGTCGGACGAACAGGAGGTTAGGAGCGCCATTTCACGAATCTGCCGCCGCTGTGCATCGACGGCGTCGCGAAGCATCGTCGCAGCGATGACGCACCGTTACAGAGTCGTGGAACGACCGTCACCATGCCGCGAGGCTCGTCGGGAACGTTGTCATGCTCACCCGATGGAGTCAGAACGTGAGACCTGTGTGGACAGCGGCAGCCATCGTTGCGGTGAGTGTGACAGTTGTCGGCGTGCGGCGCAGTGGGCTGCGTGGAGCAGCCCCCGCGGCGACAAACACGGCAGCGACGATTCCCATTTACAATGCCGCGTTGATGCAGCTGGATGCCGCGCTCATTCGCCTCGATTCATCGCTGGCGCGTCGTGACAACGCAACGGCGCGACACACCTTTCGCGAAGCACGCGCCATGTACAAACGTGTCGAGCTGTTTGCGGAGTACTACGGCGAATCGGAGGTGCGCGCGCTGAATGGCGTGCCGTTGCAAAAAGCAGAAGACGAGGATCCCGAAGCGCCGCTCCCCCCGATTGGACTGCAGGTCGTGGAAGGCATCGTCTTCCCCACCTTGGACACGGCTCGTGTAAAGGACGCCCGACAGCTCGTGACGTACATGCGCATCGCGGTGAGCTCGCTGTTACGAGCCGGCGCTGACACGATGCCGGGCGACGCCTATCTCTTCGACGCGATGCGCCAGGAAATCACGCGCGTGAGCACGCTTGGCATCGCCGGTTTCGACACTGGCGCCAGTGGCGACGCGATCGTCGAAAGCGCCGAAGCATTGCAGGGTGTGCGCGATGCATTCGTGCCGTACCGCGCCGAGCTTGCGCGTCGAGCGCCGGCCC
>JBDTMO010000324.1:0-6570 GCA_039934235.1 bacterium
CGGCGTTATTCTGTCCCCGCGTCACACCAAGAATGAGTATGGCTGCCTGAGACAACATTCTCATTCTCTCGCTCCACGGTCGCGAGGGTCCGCGCGCCGCGTTTGGCGGCTGCTCTTGCTTGAGTCATCCACACGTTAACGTTGCTTGCCTCAGTGGTTCGGACTTGGCGTTTCGCTCGCGGGCTACCATTCACCTTTGGCCCGGATGTGCTTGGCTGCTGTCTCGGCAGCCTTACGGGATGGACGGGATAGAAGTGCGTTCACCGCCAGAGCGTCGAGCGCCGGAAGAGCCTGTGCGCCCGCTCTCCCCATTTTCCCGATTGATTCCACGAGTCTCAAGCGCACGATATCGTCAGGCATGTCAACAAAGCACCGGATTACGTCCTCCGCAACACGAGCAGTGAGTGCTTCGCTACCTTCGAGTGCGTCCAGTACCTCAAGCCGACCCCGATGGAACCATGGTTCGACGAGTGCGAATCCCAGCAATGCAAGGTGGTCCACGATACGCTCGCCGCACTGCGCGAGGGCAACGACGACCTGAAGCCGTCGGTCAACTGTGATTTTTGAGGAGAGCTGATTCCTTAGTACCTCCCTGACGGAGCTCGAATCGGCCCCAAGCTTCGCCAGTGCAAGAGCAGCCTCCACTGCGAGTTCGGGATCTCCCAGAAGCTGCTGAAGGACTGGCACCGCCGGCGACGCGAAAATGTCCAACTCGCGCAGCCAACTAATAAGGACCTTGTCCTCGACTTCACCCTTGTGCAGCGCGGCCACAAAAACCGGTACAAGGTCCTTCAACATGTCACTATACTCCGACTTTTCGGACCAGCCGCCATTGGTGTCAGTCGTCGCTATCAAGCGCATCTTCAGTCGCTTCAGCGCTGCGTTTGTCACCCTCCAGTGTCCACGACTGACGAGTGCGCGTCCGCGCCAGAGCAGCTCTGTCAAGTCTTTGTCGCCTTTGAGCAGACTTTCTGACGCCGCCAGCCTTACGCTGTCGTCCTCGTCTTGAAGCTGTTCGGCGAGTGCGAGAATAGCGTCTGTCCCGATTGGGAATTTTGAGAAGGCAATGGCGGCAGCCCTCCGCACAAGCGCGCTGTCGTCGCGTAATAGACCAGTGAGTCGCACTTGGAGATCGCCAGCGAGAAGCGTGCTCTCTCCAGCTCCCTGCGCGGCAGCGGCTCGGACAGTGGGGCGTAAGTCCCTCATAGCCTCTCGCGCATGCCACATGGCTTGGACTCTTCTCGACGCAAATCGTCCCAAACCTCGCGCAGCAGCGGTGCTAGCTCTCTCGTCATTCTGGCCGCTGACGAGCTCTCTCAGCTTGCCAATGCCGTCATCGCTGAGAAGTGTGCGCGTTGCGATCGCGTCGGCCGCAGCGGCGGCGACACTCGGCTCTGGGTCCTGTAGCAGGGCGAACATCATACGCTCTAGCTGCGATGAACGTAACTCTCGTTGCGGGAAGGCAGCGACCGCCGCACGCACCGATGCCTCGGGGTGAGTCGCAGCGACACCGAGTGCGCTAAGGACCTCTCTATCTGGCGTTGCGACTTGAGCGAGTGCCAAGATCATCTCGGTACCCGCTGCTGGCTCTTTCTCGACGAGGAATGCCCTGGCCAGCGTCCTGCCAATAGCAACATGGTCTGGTTGCGTTTTTGCGAGTGCCATGGCGGCGGCACCACGTACATTTGGCGAGCGATCGCCAAGACCCTTGAGGAGAATCGTTGCGACTGACTCGTGCAACAACCCAATGGTTGCGACCGTGCGCAAGATTGAGGTTCGTTGATCATCGCTGAGAGAGCCGATGTCACGCAACAGCCCCACGGCTACACGCTCGCGTTCTATATCATCGAACTGGATGACTGCCAGGACCTTGGATGCCGCGGACCGCGCCTCGTGTGATTGAGAACGAGCGATGCTGACCAAGCGCTCTTCCGACGAACCTAGCGCGTATGACACGCCGCAAAGCAGAAGGGCAGCGCCTTCCCACACTACCGCCGCCGTGTCAGCTGGTGCTCGTTCGGCTGCATCTAAGAGCTCGTTGTTTGCCTTGTCATGCGCTTCCATCATCCTGCGCCACGCCACATGTGTCGCGCGCGTAAGTCGCTCCGACCCCTCGGCTGCCGCAGCCGCGAGATCCAAAAGCACATCCGCCTCCCATTGCCGCTGATTCGCAAACGTGCCCATCGCTCGGACACGCATCTCAACATCCGAATGCGAAAAACGGACGCGGACAGCACGCGCAACGTTAGCCGCCCCGTTGCCGCAGTGCCCAAGCGCTAGCAGGGCTTCCATTGCCGCGTATTCGCTCATGCGATCTCCGCATGAAAGAACTGATAGTAGCGACGGAACTAGCTCGCGCTCAACAAACTCTTCGGCCGACTCCGCAGTAGGTCCTGAACGATTCCCCGTTGCGGAGTGCAACGGGGCGACATCGCTAGACATGCCGTACATGCCGCCGTACGTGCCGTCTGGGCGCGGAACGGGACCGAGCACCAGCAGCATGCGCATCACATGTGTATCCATGAGCAGAGCATCGCAGGCATGCTGAAGAGCTTCGTAGGCATTGCGTGCGTTCTCTGGATCGGTGCTTGCGGCAATGACCGCGAACATGCGCGCATTCGCGTCCAACACTTCCGCATAGAGTTTGTTCATGCGCATGGCGGCTGACGGACCGTTTCCACTAGCAAGGATTGGTCGGAGTCCCGCGGGAACCACTGGTATCGCATGCATCAGAACGACGTCGGCAAGTCGTTCACTTGTGATTGACTGATCCGAGTTGAGGCGGATACTGCGCCGCGCAGCATCCCTGATGGCTTTCACCAGGTAGTCTTGCTCTGGCGCTGACAGTGAACTCAGTGCGCCGCGCGCCTCGTCCTCCCGAAGCGTCTCTAGTGTTCTTTCGAGTGCAGAGGTCACCTGCGGCGTTGTCGTTTGCGGATCCCCTATTTCTGGGACACAGAACCCGAGGAGCGTCTCTTGGTCGCTCTTAGCCGAACCTGCGAGAATCGTCTCCAACCACCCAGGGACAATCTGTGTAAACAGCGGGTGGGGGATTGGAGCGGCAAGCTCAATGTGACCCCAGCGCTGTGACCGAACCCATGCGGGGCCTGCTTCCACACCACAGTCATTGCAACAATATCGAAACTCGATGTCATCATTTGCTCCGCAGAAGCAGTGGTAATCGTTGACCGGGCCGAAAGTCCGTTCTGCCATGAGCCCGCCCACCACAGGCACGACTGAATCGGGATGCGCACTGTCTGGTTCATAGGTGTCTTTCCACTCGACCGCTCCGCATGACATCCACGTTCGTTCCCCACTGTAGCCCTGGAGTACACGCTCAGGTATCGAGGATGGTCCGCGTACGCGCTCTGCGGTGAACAGCCGAAGTGGCGGAAACCGCACGCCGCTGGGTCGCTGGTTACAGTGCATTGGGAGAATCAGGCTTCGTAATGAGTGGGACAAACTTCTTATGTGAGTACCGGTACTGACATCGCCGTAAGCGACTACTCGTCGTCGTCTTCATTGTCGTCGTCATCGCTCTCGCCCAACGACTCAGAGTACTCTAGTGACAACTGGAGAAGCTGGACGTATACGTGCTCCCCGAGCAACCCGCGCAACGCTTCAGCTATGTTCGCGGTCTGATTGAACTTGCGCTCGACGCTTCGGCTGTCGGGGTCGAGATCCAACATCGGCGCCCACTGCAGAAGGTTGCGCTCGCTCTCTTCGAGGATACGAGCGTCCGCGGCCAGGTTGGCGAACAAGGCTGATGCAAGAACAGGAGAGTTCTCCCAATTCATTGTTGTCGTGCAGACTGACAACGATCGCTTGGTGCGGTTCGACCTCACAATGGTGTGGTTGTGCTGCCGAATCTCGTCCGTCGCCTCACCGAAAGGATTCAGGTGGTAGACCTCCTTGACGGAGATGACGATGCCGTGCTCGACAAGAAATGCCTCGAACTCCGCTTGGAAGTCACGCAGGCTTTCGTTGTCATGCGGTCCAGCGCGTTCGGGGTTGAACATTTTCCTTGCATCCAATTGCGGGTAGCGTGCTTCGCGCTTCTAGCGCGACAGAGCACAACCGATTGTACGACCGTGATCTGACAAGCAGCGACACTGATGCGACCGCCATTGGGTGGCATCCTCGGCGAGCCTTCTCCTGATGCATTTATCATGAAACACGGCGAATGCCTTGGGGAAAGCAGTAACTCTGGCACGATGAGTACAATTCGCTGCGCGCCGTCGGCGCGACGCTGGTTATCGCGAACTCAGCTTCGATTGTCTTTCGCAGACGCCGTGTTTCACGAAACATGCATCAGATGCCGCTCGGGATACTTTGTACGGGACGCTCTTGAGAGGACGACGATGACTGACAAGCATTCCGCGCTTCGCGGTGCGCCACAAAATGCCGCGGCAATTGGTGACTTCGGCTCGAAGCCCTATAGCCCACAGGCGATCGACAATCGCCAGCGCTTCGCGCTATTGTGGGAGGAGACAAAATCCTCGCTCCGTCTTCGTGGCTGGAGTTCGTTTAAGCCTGGCGCCATGGTGGAGCTGTACGTTGAGAATGGTACCAGCACCGTCCTAAAGTCGATCTGGCTCTCTCCCACCAAGGATGTGGTGCGAATTCGCCTCAACCCAGTGGACATCAAGGCGCGCTCGACGATAGTGTCTGCGCTCAAGGGCGTCAGCTTCGACACGGGAACGCCATTCACGATTCGCGACGTGACACTCAAGCGCGCCGGTGGAACCGACGTCGCCGTCCAACTGAGCGTTCCGCTTGCGACTTTCTTCGTCACGTGCGACGACGCCGAGCAGATGTCGGGACGCATCAATCATGTCGTGGGGGCGGTGCTCGACCGGATACCGGACACGGGCTCGCATGCCTAAAGGCGGGCGCAGGAGTCGTTAGCGCTTGAACATCGCACCGATCCAAGTCGCCCTCGACCCTCGCATGATCGCCATATGCTCCTGCCCCACATCGACGCACACTATGGTCACGACAGGGCTTGTTGTGCCAACGCGCGGTAGCTCGAACGCCGTTTCCTTCGAGCCAGCCAATCCCTCATGCCACGGGTAGATCAGCGCCACGTTCTGGCACTCGAATGCAGCGGCATACGCATGCATTTGATAGATGTCCACTTCTTTCGGCCTTAGAAAACCTCCTCGCAACTCCAATCGCTTCCATTTCGTGTCGCCGATTGCGAGCGTCCGTTTGCCATGGCGCAGTACGAGGTCCGGCCTGAGGGCGAACGCCTCGCGTCCACCCGTATCGCACACTTTCGCAAGATTGCGAGTCGAGTCCTGAACATCGAGCGTAAGTCCCGCGGGGACATGACAGCCCAGCACCGACGCAACTGCACTCTCGAATAACAAGTTCAGATCAAAGAGTAGTCCCGGCGCAACGCTGGTTCCTGCGCGCAGCGCGGGCGAGAGCAAATTGATGATGAGCTTCACCCACTCGATCGAGGGACGATATCGCAGGGCGCCTCGGCCATAGTGAAGCCGCTTCAGCGCATCCATGTCAGCACGCGAGTCCTCGACATCATCGAACACGGCCATGAGTTCCACCCACTGCCGGTTCAAGTCGACAGTCGCGATCCACGGGCGCACGGTGCGCAGTCCGAGCTTGATGAGTCTGTTCCAGATGTTGTCAGCTGTCAGATCGTCATAGCTACACGCTACTCGGTCGACGCGATTCGCATGCGCCGCGAACTGTCGACTCGTGACGATGCGTCCACGCACGAGTGGAAGTTCCTCCTCGCGTTCCCGGTACTGTCGCAGCAACCCGCCGCGCACGATTTGCGTGACCGTATCGAAGAACGTTGCGATGAAAACATCAAGAAGGGTTGCATGCCGAACGCGATGGCCGGTCGAGAGATGACGAAAGTGAGGAAATTGTTCGGCCTGACGGAGCATTTTGAGAACAACGCCGCGACACATCTCCGACGACGCGCCGTCGTCGATTTTCGGAAGCACTTCCAGGACTCGATCGCCAACGCTCAGGATACCGGAGTACTCCGCCAGCCGAAGCGAGCGGTGACCCCGTTCGCAGAAACCAGGGCGGAGTTTGGCGATTGACTCCAGGTAGTCCGCCTCGCCAACGGCAAGACTTGTCGCCGAGCCCACATCGCCGACGGGAACGCGGTCGTGCTCGAATACCGTGAGGGTTCGACTTCGCATCGATAGGTTGCTGGCGCTACTCGGATTCTTCCAGCAAGACGGGCGTGGCGGCCGGCTCGTAGATCCCGCGGAAACTCTCTGCCGACCAGCCCTGCTTCTGGCTCACGCTATGTCGCACGCGGTCCGACGATACGCCTTCAGGGCGCTTACCACCGAAAAGAGCATCGTGGTGTAACCGCTCCGGCACCAGGAACTGCGGAGCCGATGGAGCGGTTGCAAGCACGGTGGCAACGCGACTGAAGTCATCAAAGAAATACTCCTGCAACAGCGGTATGATCTGCGCGCTGAAAACTCCACGCAAATCATCAAGCGATGTCACCTTCATCAAATAGGCGTGGCCAATTCGATGATCCCGATCAGATAGCTCGCGCCCTGCACGCCAAACAGTACA
>JBDTMO010000325.1:0-6563 GCA_039934235.1 bacterium
CGTCGCACGATCACGATGCTCTTCGGCAACGAGATCGCGCAGACGCGCAACTTCCTCGCCGACGATTCGGTGCGCACACGCGGCGTGCATTGGGGCCTGAGCCTCGACATGGTTGGTGAAGACACGAAGAAAACCGGTGGCACGTTCCTCATCGAAAAGATGCCGGATCCGTCGGCCGTGTGGACGCGTGGCGACGATCATCATTCCGAGTGGGGCGGCAGTCCGATCACGAAAGACAAGATCGTTCCGCACTACTTCAACGATTTCCTGCTCGCTCGCTGTCTCGACCAGGCGTCGACGAATGGCTGGGTCGTGCGCACCAATCCATTCGAGGGCGGAAGCGACCACACGCCATTCCTCACGTTCAAGAAACCGGGCGTGCTCTTCTGGCACTTCACGGACCAGTTCTATCACACCGACGGCGACCGCATCGACAAGGTCTCCGCCGCCACACTCCAGAACGTCGGCATCTCGGCGCTCGTGTCCGCGCTAACTCTGACGAGTGCGGACGGTGATGTCGCTCGAAGCGTCGTGGCGGAATTGGAGCGCGCAGCAATTACGCGATTGGACACTGAGCTCGCGTTGTCACGTGCGGCGGTTTCCGCCGGTGGCGATGCGGCGAAGGAACGCGAAATTCTCCAGACGTGGACGGACTACTACGATCGCTCACTCGCCACAGTGTCGGACGTGGAGACGGGCGGTTCATCGGCGAAGACGACGGACGCGATCAACGCCGCACGTGCGCGCGTCGTTGCAGCGGGTGCGTCGAGGGTGGCCGCGATCAAATAGGTGTCCGTTGGCAGTACAAAGCCACGGTGAATGCCGGCGCACATTTGCGCCGGCCATAGCAGACACGAAATAGCGAAGTCAGGTATGGCCCCCGAGTTGCATTGTCCATGGGTGAGTGAACCCTCCGACAAGCAGCACATCCTATCTGACCGCCAGCATCGCCGGCGTGCAAGTCGCCCTTCCCGTGTCGAGCGTGAAGGAGATTGTGCGTGCGGTCGCGCTTGCCATCGTACCTGGCGCTCCCCGGCTTCTCGAGGGAGCGCTCAATCTGCGCGGAACACTCGTGCCCGTTGTGGATTTGCGGCTGCGCCTTGGCCTTCCTTCGCGCGCCAACGATCCATCCGATTCGCTGATTGTGCTTGCGACGAACGCGCGCCTGCTCGCCGTGCGCGTCGAGTCCGTTGACGACGTCGAGGAAATTGACGCGGCGAGCATCGCCAACCCGTCCGTCATATCGCCTGTCCTTGCGGCGCTGCCAGCGTTGGCTGGAATCGCGTCACGCGATGATGGCGCACTCGTCATCTACGACCCAGCCACATTTCTCACGCAGGCCGAAGGCGAGGCGATCGATGTTGCGCTGAAGGAGGCATCATGAGTCGCCCAACGCATGCACCAGTGCGCAAGCAGCCGCCGCGTGCGCGTGGCTGGTCGGACGACCGCTTCGCGCACGTCGCCGACGTGGCGCTCACCGTGGCAGGGCTGGTGTTCCCGCCCAATCGACAGCCGTCCGCCGAATCAGCGATGCGTCGCGTGATGAGCGCGCTCCAGATCGCCGAGCCGGAAGAGTTGCTGCGCGCGGTTGCACGTCCCGGCGAAGCGCGTGATGCGCTGCTTGCCGAACTCACGGTGGGCGAGAGCTATTTCTTCCGCGAGTCTGCCGCGCTCAGCGTTTTGGAACGCGAGCTCGTCAACGGACGTCGCGCGTCGGGACGCGAAGACGAACCGCTTCGCATCTGGAGCGCGGGCTGCGCGACGGGCGAAGAGCCCTACACGCTGGCCATGCTGCTCCGCGAGCTCGGATGGCAGCAGCAGGTTCACATTCTGGGGACGGACATTTCGCGTCCGCGCCTCGATGCGGCGCGCCGCGGCCGGTATACGCAGTGGTCGCTGCGCGGCGTGTCCCCGGCGAGGATCGCGCGCTGGTTCGGGCAGCGCGGAAAGCACTTCATCGTGGACGAAGGCATTCGCGAGTCAGTGCGGTTCGTGCCGCTGAATTTCATCTCCGATGAGTATCCGTCGGCGTCCAACGGCACCGCGGATCAAGACCTGATTCTCTGCCGCAACGTGCTGATCTACTTCGACCTGCCGACAGTCGCGCAGATCGCAGCGCAGTTGCTTCGCTCATTGCGGCCCACCGGATGGCTGCTGCTCGGTGCGTCGGATCCGCCACTCGCCGACCTCGTAGAATGCCGGGTGTCGATGTCGCCCTCTGGCGTCCTCTATCAGCGCGCTGATGCCGAACCACGCGTCAAGGCACAACACGTCGTCATTGCCGTACCGTGGATCGACGAACACGTCGTGCCCGATTGGGCGACGCCTGATATACCACAGGCCGACCTCGCTGTCCCCGCGGTTGAAGAAACAGTGGTGGTTGCAGGCATTCTCGTCGCCGCTCCGGCCATCGATCCGGCCGCCGCAGCGTACATGCGCGGCGACTACCGCATGGCCGCCGAGCATGCGGAGCGAGCCATTGAGCTCGGGACGGATGACGTTACGCTCTGGGTCGTGTGGATTCGCGCCCTTGCGAACGGTGGGGAGCTCGCGCGCGCCGGAGAGGTTACCGCGGCGGCGATCGACCGGCATCGGCTCGTCTCCGAGCTTCATTACCTCCACGGAATGCTGCTTCTCGAGGGCGGACGCGTCTCAGAGGGAGCACTCGCCGCCCGGCGAGCACTCTATCTCGATCGCGAGTTCGTCATCGGATACATGCTGCTCGGCGACGGACTGTCACGCCTCGGCGATCTTGTTGGCGCGCGGCGCGCGTTCGAGAACGCGATACGGCAGCTCGCTCGCGTCAGCGATGACGTGGTGGTCCCCGCCGGTGATGGCGTGCTCGCATCACGCATGCGCCAGATCGCCACCGAGCGCCTTCGCGCGCTCTCGGTGCGCGCGTGAGCAGCCGAGCCCCGAGCGACGTGCTGCGGGCTCGAGCGCGTGCGCTCGCGAAGCCAGTGGTCGTCGAAAGCGAGCTCGCGACCACCGATGTGCTCGACCTGTTGGTCACGATCGTCGGAGATGAGCGACTTGCGATTCCAGTCACTCGAGTGGCGGCCATCGCGTTTGCGACGAACATCGTGCCGCTACCACGTGCTGTCGCGCCGGTGTACGGCGTGACGGTGTGGCGTGGACGACCCATCACGGTCCTCACGCTTGGCGCGGGAGTGCCGTCGCTCGGCGACGAATCACGCTTCGTCGTCCTGGGCGATCACCGGCGGGCGGAAGTCGCTGTTCTCGTTGACGGCGTGGACGACGCCGTACGCGTCGATCGAGCGTCGATCACGCCGGTCGATGCGTCGTCACGACGCGCGTATGCGCTTGGAGTTACTGAGGACGCCATGCTGATCCTCGATGCTGATGCACTGATTGGCGGTCGTCGTGTCGAGACGGCCGCAACCCTGACCGAATGAGGTTGAAATGAGGTTCACCGTGTCCCGACGCATCACGCTCGCGCTTGCCCTCGAGCTTCTCCTCGTCATGGCCGTGGCTGTTATCGGGGCCAGGTCGCTTGCGTCGACGACGCAGACCTACGAGGCCGCGATGACAGCGAGGCGTGAGCTCGTCGCGCCGGCGAGTCGCGTCGAGACGGAGCTGAGTGGCTCCGACGTCGGTCAGCTTCGATATCTCCTCGACGGCAATCCGGTGTATCTCAAGTCGCGTGACAGCCTCATCGCTACGTCGAGACAACTCATCGCGTCGCTGCAAACGCACTCACCGACGCCGGAGCTCAAAGCCCGCTGGGGCGAGGCGAATCGATTGCTGGGTGTCCTCGGCCCTTCGCTCACGGCGGCGTCGAACGCCAAGGCGGCGGGGCGCATGGACGAGGTGATGAAGATTCGGCTCGAGCGCACCCAGCCTCAGCAGGACTCACTCAACGTCGTTACGCGGCTCGCCTACTCCGAGGCGCAACAGATTGGCGACTCACTCGCACAGGCTGGACTCGCGCAATCCGAACAGGCGCGCGGCACCGTGCTGGTTGGGGCGCTGTTTGCCTTGTTCGTTGGCGTCATCGGCGCGGTGATATTGAGCCGCTCCATCAATCGTCCGTTGCGGGAGACGGCGAACGTCATCGCGACGAGCAGCGCGGAGATTCTCGCCGCGACGACGGAGCAGGCCGCCGGCACGAACGAGTCGATGGCCGCCGTCACGGAGACGGTCGCCACCGTCGATCAAGTCGCGCAAACGGCGGCACAGTCCGCGCAACGGGCTCGCACCGTCGCCGATTCGGCGCAGCGAGCATCGGAGTCTGGACGCGCCGGACGCAAGGCGGTGCAGGATTCCATCAGCGCGATGCAGCTCGTGCAAGACCAGGTGGAAGCGATGGCCAAGAGCATCGTGAGTCTCGCGCAACAAGCGCAAAGCATTGGTGAGATCACCAGCGCCGTCAGCGACATTGCCGAACAGACGAAGTTGCTCGCGCTCAACGCCGCTGTGGAAAGCACGCGCGCGGGCGAGCATGGCCGAGGCTTCGCGCTCGTCGCCGCGGAGATCAAGTCGCTCGCTGGGGAAGCCAAGGAATCCACCGTGCAGGTGCGTCGCTTGCTTGCCGATGTGCAGAAGGCGACGAGTGCGGCGGTGATGGCCACGGAGCAGGGCACGAAGCAGACGGATGCCGCGATGAAGCAGGTTCGTCAGGCGGGAGACATCATCGCGCAGCTTGCCGTGGTTGTCGACGAATCCGCACAGGCCGCAGCGCAGATTGGCGCGTCGGCTGGACAGCAGGCGCTTGGCATGGATCAGATTCGTCAGGCGATCAGCAACATCCACGACGCCACGCAACAGAGTCTTGCGGCCACGCACCAGTCAGAGCTTGCGGCGCAGGGCCTCAATGAAGTTGGTGTGCGATTGGTGGAACTCGTTGGTGCGCGTGCTTGATGTCGTTCGGGCGCACTTTCCCGGAGGTCGCTGATGGCGGATGAGCCGCTCGCCGTGCGGCTACGCGCGATCTTCGCCGAAGAGCTCGAGGAGCAATTGGCGCAGATGCGGGTAACGCTGGCGGTGCTGCAGCGCGACCCCGCGGATCGCGAGCAGTTGCGCGTCATCTTCCGCGTGATGCACACGCTCAAGGGCGCGGCTCGGGCGGCTGGTGTCACGCCGATCGAACAGGTGTGTCATGCGCTCGAGGGAGATCTTGCGCGCGCGCGTGACATGGCGACTCCACTCGCCGCCGCGCAGCTGGCACTGCTACTCGAGGCAGCGGACGCCTTCGCTGGCGCGCGCGAGCAGTTGAGTGCGAACCAGCCGGTGGACACGAGCGCACTTGCACTCGTGCTGCAGCGCGCGCGCCGTGGTGGCGGCGTGGCTCATTTCACGCCCGCCCGCGCGAGCGTATCTGCGCCAGCAGTGCCTGCGAACGAACCACTGGTGGCCGAAGAGATACCCGCTGCCGCGATTCCGTCTCCGTCGCCTGCGGCAAGCAGCAGCGAAGAGCGGGTGGTCCATCGTGATCAGGTGCGGCTAGGAGTGGGCGAAGCCGACGCGATCACCGCCGCAGCGGGTGAGATCGCGGTACTGGCAACGGCACTCGCGGATCACGCGATGGACGTTCGCATGCTGCGCTCGCGGCTTAGAAATGAGCAATGCGGCGCTGATGTCGTCGAGCGCGAGCTGGCGATCCTCATGCGCCGCGCGGGTGATGATGCGCGCACACTCGCTGCGATCTCCGGCCGTCTGGACGGACCGTTGCGCCATCTTCGCCAGCGATCGCTGCGCGACCTCACCGACACGATGGAGCGCGTGGCACGCGATGTCGCGCGAGACGTCGGCAAGGAGATACAGGTCGTAACGGAAGGCGACACGATCGAAGCAGACCGCGTTGTGATCGAAGCGCTGCGCGAACCGCTCCTGCATCTCATTCGCAACGCTGTTGACCACGGCATCGAGAGTCCCGCCGCACGGACCGCGGCCGGCAAGGCGCCAGCAGGAAAACTGCGCATCGAGCTCGCGATGCATGGCGATCGCTTGCAGCTCACGCTTGCCGACGACGGCGGAGGACTCGATCTCGCCGCGATCCGGCGCGCGCACGAGCGACGAGGACACGCGGCACCCACGGAGGCGAGTGCCCTCATGCGTACGATCTTCGACGACGGCTTTTCCACGCGCGAGTCCGCCACCACACTCTCAGGCCGCGGCGTCGGCCTCGGCATCGTGCGTGCGTCCGTCGAGCGCCTTGGCGGCACTGTCGACGTCGCGTCCGTGAAAGGACAAGGCACCACCTTCGTCATCGAAGTACCGCTCAGCATTGCGACGCTTCGTGCGCTGCTCGTTGTCGTTGGCGGCGTGATCGTCGCGATACCAAGCACCTTCGTGAATCGAGTGAGTTCCGTCCGCACGCAGAAGCTGGAGCGGGTGGACGGACGCGACGTCATGATCACCCGCGGAGCACCGGTGCCGGTCATTCCCCTCGCGACACTCATTGGTCCGCCCTACAAGAGCGCCGAGTGGGGCGAGCGCGCGCAAGTCGTGATGCTGGAGGCGGCCGGCCAACGCATCGCCGTCACCGTCGACGACATGCTCGACGAACGCGAGCTCGTCATGCGTCCGCTCGAATATGTCGG
>JBDTMO010000326.1:0-6556 GCA_039934235.1 bacterium
GATCCTGCTCTGCAGCGCGGCGCGATCGATGGCGTGCTCATGGTCTCGTGCACCGAGTTCGTGCAGTGTCTCGATGATCGCATCGCGCCCGAGATTCGCCGCAAAACTCATCGGCGCGCCCCAGTTGACGTTGTCGATCATCGCATTCTCGTGCAGCAGATAGGGGTGCTTTGCGATGAGGTCGCGCACGGCACCGGGATCGTCGCGCCAAATCGCGTCGAGCATGCGAGCTGACAACACGAGCCGTGTCCAGCTCGACGCCTTGTAGCTGCGAGCGAGAATCAGCTGCGCGTCAGCGAGCCTGACGCGCGCGGGATCGATCGTGTCGGGATGATGTTCCTCGATCTCCGCGATGGCCTCGGGATCGCCGCGATGAATGGCGCGGAGCAGGTCCTTCGCCTGGTGCCTGAGCTGGTCCAGGTCGGGACGCCAGGGAAATCTGCGATTGGACATGACGAGCCTCCTTGAGAGATGCCCGGGGTCCGCTTGCGTCGGGCGAAAGGAGGTTCGTATGAACCGTGTGCGATGCTGGAACGTCCAGGTGGACTCAGTCCTGTCCGCGGACGGGAGGCGCCCTGCACGCCTACCGTCAGCTTATCACTCAATGGGCCTTGCGGCAAGAATCCTGGCGTCGTGCACGATGCGAAGGACCTGCGTGTTGCTGCTTGACACGCAGGTCCTCCACTCCGCTCAGAACGACAGCTCTCCTACGGACGCCACGTCGCGTCGAAGTTGTAATGGCCGTAACCCGACTGCGGATCCGATATCCGAATGATCCCCGTATAGCCATTCTGCGCATTCGGATTCTGAATCACTTCCACCATGCCGCGACCATCGCGAACGTTCAGCTGGATGGTGCCAGGAAGTTGGTTGCGTACCGCGCCGCTCACCGTGGAGCGCACGCGCACCGGCGGTCCTCCATTGCCCTGCTGCACCCTCACCGTCCCGTTGCGCCACACCAACTGCACTTCGCTGTCAACGTCGCCCATCCATTGCAGCAACGGATAGTTGTTGCGTCCGACCTGATCGTCTCGATTGCCCCGACGATCACGATCCTCCTGCCGATCGTTGACGCCGTTGTTGTTGCGATCGTTCCCGCGTCCACGACCCCGATTACCTCGGCCGTATCCGCCATTGTCCGCCGACTGCCAATAGGCCGTCACGCGATACGTGTCGGCACCGCCTTCATCATCCACGATCCGAATAACGGCGCTGTATCCGTTTTGCGCCGTTGGCTGCTGAACGACTTCCACGTTTCCACGCCCAGCATTCGTTTCCACGCGAATCGTGCCCTCGCGCTGCGGAATTGCCGAGGACACCGTGAATCGAGCGCGCGACCGGAGCGACGACTCCGCGGAATTGGTCACGCGAGCGCCACGAGCTTCGAGCCGGACCTCGCGGTCCACACGACCAGTCCACGTGAAGAGCTGGGATTCCTGCGCGCGCGCAGCGAGCGGGACCAGAATAGAGAGTAGTGCCGGAAGCAGCACCGTTCGCCCTGACCTGATAGAGAACATGAGACCCTCCGTACCAAGGTGACGGGATGAAGACGCGGATGCGGCTCATCTCGACTTCTGGTACCCCGCCATGCAGAAGCGGTGCCCACATCGGCTGCTGGTTAGACAATGACGCAAACAAAAAACGGCCGAGCTCGTAGTGAGTTCGGCCGCTGTAATCGTGTTCCCTTCGACTTCAGCTACATCGATCTGTCGTCAGCGAGACAAGCGGAGCAGGATGGCTGTAGCCACCGCAGACGCGACCACGAGCGTGGCCATCGCAACGATTGCATTCGATGGAGTAACGACAAACTCGCGACGCCACCACGGTGTGATCAACTGCGGTGCATGCTGCGGAATCGCGTTCATGATACGCGCGTTCAGGTGGGCCGGAGTGCGCATACGACGCCTGCGCGAGAGATCGGCGTCCATTCGCTTCCAGAAGTCCACATCCTTGGACCATTCGCCGCGGCGAGCGTCGCGTTCCGGTGTACTGCCATCGAGCCATGCGTGTACAGCTTCTGATAGCGTCGTACTCGGCGGACCGAGTGGCACCTCGCGGTCGGACATCGCGCGCTCCGGCCTGCTCGTGCGCTCGCGCTTCCGGCTCTCGCCAAGTGCGTCTGAGTGAATGTCGTCGAACATGTTAGGCGTATTTTTCCTCGAGTAGGGCCTGCAGCGCTTCCCGCGCGCGGTGCACTCGCATCTTCAGGGCACCGACAGTTGTTCCAAGCAAATCCGCCATCTCTTCGTACGAACGACCTTCGACATGCTTCATCACGAACGCCTCGCGCAGCGACGGCGGGAGTGACGACAATGCGACATCGAGATCCGAACGAAGTTCCGTGCGGTCGAGCTCCTCCTCCGGCGTCGCGAAGCTCGATGGCTGATCATCCTCTTCGTAGCTGAGGTGCGATCGGCGAATATTCTTCAGCCAATCCTTGCAGCCGTTCGCCACGATCCGAAACACCCAGGCATCGAACCGCCCGCGAACTTCTGCGAGGTGTTGATACGCCTTGATGAAGGACAGTTGCAGGATGTCTTCCGCAACGTCCGGGCTTCCGGTCATGCACAGGGCGTGACGATACAGTGGATCACTGTAGCGAGTGATCAACACGGTAAATTCATCGCGGTCGCCCGCGAGCACACGCTGGATGATGCGCTGATCAGAGTCGTCCTGATCAACGAGCAGTTCTGGCTCCGTCGTCCTCACGACGATAGAGTAACGCAGAAGTCGCGCGCGGGACAGGGTAGCAGTCCCATGGTTTCGCACATTTTGTGTCGCCACGTAGTGTGGACGAACGCCAGTCGGGGCCGTAACAGACCGCTCGCTCGCGGGACGGCTCGTCCGTCAGTGGTCAAATACCCCCCATCCGTGCTCCCTCAAAAGCGCCGTGTGCTCTCCAAGCATCGGCGGCAGGCGCCGAACGGTGCCCGGCACACTCGGTGGCATCCCTGTCTCGATCGACGCCGCGGTCCCCGCAAGCACTTCCGGCACGGTCCGCACGACACCATTCGGTACGCCGAGGGCGTCGAGACGCTCGCGCCACTCCGCCGCTTTTCGCTCGCGGAGCCTCACGCGCATTGCGCCGACGACTCGATCCCGCTGCGCGAGCCGGCCAGCATTCGTTCGCAACTCGCTGTCTTCCGCCAACTCGTGCAGCTCGAGCGCTCGCGCACAACTGATCCACTGCGCATCGCTCCCAGCCGCAATGACGATGGCGCGATCCGATGCGTCGAACAGCTCGTAGGGCACCAGGTTCGCGTGCGCGTTGCCCCATCGACGCGGCGCGTTGCCCGACACGAGCGTGTTCTGCGCGACATTCACCAACGCCGCCTCGGCACTTTCCGCCAGCGTGATGGTGATCGTTGCGCCTTCGCCGGTACTCGTTCGGTTCACAAGGGCGCCAAGGATCGCGATGGCTGCGTCCTTGCCGGCCAGCACGTCCGCGAGAGCGATCCCGTGCTTCACTGGAGCGCCGCCCGGCTCACCAGTGATGGACATCCAGCCACTTTCGGCCTGAACGACAAAATCGTAGCCGGGTCGCCCAGGCTCGGTGGCGAAACCAGCAATGGTGCACCAAACGATGCGCGGATGCTGCGCACGCACCGATTCCGCATCAAGCCCCCGCCGCGCGAGCACTCCAGGCCGAAAGTTCTCGACGACGACATCCGCCTCGACGAGCAAGCGGTGGATCAATTCGCGATCGGCCGCGCTGTTGAGGTCCAGCGCCGCTCCGAGCTTGTTTCGGTTAACGCTTAAATAGTATGCACTTTCACCATTCTGGCTGAAGGGAGGGCCCCATCCCCTTGTCTCGTCACCGCCGTCCGGTCGCTCGATTTTCAGGACATCGGCGCCCATGTCCCCCAACATCATCGTGCACACAGGGCCAGCAAGCACTCGACTTAGATCCAGAACTTTCGTATGTTTGAGCATATACCGTCGCGATAGTGTTGCTATAAGGGCGCCAATTTTTTTGTTACTTTGTGGCTTTGCACTCGACAGGCACGGTATTTCTAGTCACATAAGGTTCGCGCGGCTTGTCACGAAACCTTGCGTAGCTGTCGAAAAATCATATACTTGCCGCGAGAATTCAGGCCCGGTGTACGGTGCGGCGAAGTTAGCGCGCCGGAGCGCGGCCTTCAATAAAACGGGGAGCAACTCCCCTGAGCGCGGAATCGGTCGGCCACATGACGGATACGGATATGGACGAGGAAAAGGCGCCTGCGCCGCCTGCGGCCCCACGTCGCGGTCCCGGACATCGTGGCGCGGATATGCGCGACACGGTCGCCGAAATGGCAGAACGCGCGCAATTGATCAGTCAGGAGGCGGGCAGCAAGGTATCGCACGCCATGAAGGACGTGATCAGCGCAGCGGCCGGCCTCGCCGGATTCGCCATCGAAAGCGCGCGTGACCTGGTCCAGTACATGGTCCGCCGTGGTCAGATGACGCAGGAAGAGGCGGACAAGCTGATTCGCGAAGCCGAAGATGCGCACGGTAAGAAGCCCGCGAGCGAAAAGGGACGCCCCACGGCATCCAAGATCGCGGCCGACAAGGCAGCCGTCGACAAGGCGGCCCGCGATGCGGCAAATGCAGCCGCGATGCTCAATGCGCCGCCGCAGCGCCCTGGAGCGTTCTCGCTCCGGACTGGTGCGCCGCCGCGTCCCGTGGTGCAGCCGCCTGTTGCGCCACCTGCCCCGGCACCCAAGGCACCTGCCCCTGCAGCAAAGGTGGCTCCGCCAGCAAAGGCAGCGGCACCTGCCAAGTCCGCGCCAGGCAAGCCAGCACCAAAGGTCGCCGCGAAGCCAGCGCACGCGCCCGCAAAGCCTGCGGCAAAGCCGGCCAAGGCTCCAGCCAAGGGCTCGGCCTCCAAGGCCGACGCAAAGCACAGCAAGCCGGCAAAGGCTGGTTCCAAAGCCGCGCCCAAGTCGAAACCGGCTGGCAAGAGCGCGAAAGCGCCGGCCAAAAAGAAGCGGTAACGCCGTGCGGCGCGTAGCCGCACGGTGACTCGCGCCCTCGTCGCGCGCGCGCCCACCCGACTCGATTTCGGCGGCGGTTGGACGGACGTGCCACCCTATTGTGTTCGCGAGGGTGGCGCCGTGTGCAATATCGCCATCACCCGCTACGCGACCGCCACCGTTGCCACTGGCGGACACGTCGCCTGCGCAGGCCCTTCAAGCACCGACGACACCCGCCTTATCAGCGCAGCGCTTCGCCGTTCGTCCGTTTCCAACGCAGAAGCTCGGCTCGCGAATGACTTTCCGGTCGGCGCTGGACTCGGTGGATCATCTGCCGCTGGCGTCGCACTCGCTGGGGCACTGGCCGAACTGGGTGGCTCGTCGCTGACACCGCACGCGCTCGCATCCCTCAGTCGCGACACCGAAGTCGACGAACTCGGCATGGCGGGCGGTTATCAGGATCACTATGCGGCGGCCTTCGGTGGGGCGCTCCTGCTCACCTTCGACAACGAACGCGTCGCCGTCGAGCAGATCGCACTCTCGGACCGCTTCCGCGCGGCGCTCGCGCGGAGAAGTGTCCTCATCTATACCGGCGAGTCACGAATCTCTGGCGACACGATCATCGCAGTGCGCGATGCGTACCTGCGCGGAGAGCGCCGCGTGGTCAACGCGCTGGTGCGCATGAAAGCCATGGCGCTCGAGATGGCTGCTGCCCTTCGAGCCGAAGATCTCGATGCACTCGCGACACTCGTTGGCGACCATTGGACGCATCAACGCGCACTGCATTCGGCAATCCCGACATCGCGCATCGACGCCATCGTCAACGCCGCCGCACGATCCGGCGCGCTCGGCGCAAAGGCACTTGGCGCATCAGGGGGCGGATGCGTGCTCGCGATTGCAGAAGACGGACGAGAGGATGAGCTTGCGCGAATCCTCGCGCCACTCGGAGAGCGGCTGGCCTTTACGGTCGACACAAAGGGATTCGATGTGCTCGCAGTGCTCGAAGGGCAAAACGGTGCTTCGAATGACCTGGAATGACTGACGCCATCGCGCCGGGAGATGCACGAGCACTTACTCGCGCCCTCGTGCAAATCGACTCACGCAACCCGTCATTGTCTCCGGGCGCGCCTGGCGAGAACGCTTGCGCGCTTGCCCTTCGCGACGTGTTGCACGCGTGGGGCTTTCATACCGACCTTCAGGACGCCGCAGCCGGCCGGCCCAATCTCGTCGCGCGAATTGGCGGTCCGCGAGGCGGGCGATCGCTGATGTTCAACGGCCACCTCGATGTCGTCGGTATCGAGGGAATGGTGCATGCGCCCTTCGCGGCGGAAGAGCGAGACGGTCGTATCTACGGCCGAGGGTCGGCGGACATGAAGGGCGGCATTGCGGCAATGTGCGCCGCAGCGTGGCGAGCAGCACAGCGTGGCACGCGCGGAGAAATCATCGTCGCCGCAGTGGCCGACGAGGAGTACGAGAGCTTTGGCACGCGGGCACTACTCGCTCGCGGAATCCGCGCCGACGCCGCGATCATCGCCGAACCGACGCGCTTGTGCATCATGCCTGCGCACCGAGGGTTTGCGTGGATCGAGGTCACAATTTCC
>JBDTMO010000327.1:0-6552 GCA_039934235.1 bacterium
CCAGCGTGATGCCCGCGCTCTCCATCGCGATGTCCGTTCCGGTCCCCATCGCGATGCCGACCTGCGACTGTGACAGGGCCGGCGCGTCGTTGATGCCATCGCCCGCCATCGCGACGACTCGGCCGGCCGCCTGCAATTCCTTGATCTTCGCGGCCTTCTGGTCGGGCAGTACCTCGGCGATCACCTCGTCGATGCCAAGGGTTCTTGCGACCGCTGCCGCAGTTGTCTTGCTGTCGCCCGTCATCATGACGACGCGGAGACCTTCGGCGTGCAGCTCCCGGATCGCGGCGGCCGTCGTTGCCTTGATCGGGTCGGCGACTCCGATCAGACCGGCAAGGGCGCCGTCTACGATCACGTACATGACGGTCTGGCCATCGGCTCGCATCTCTTCGGCTTTGGTGCCGAGCGCGCCGACATCGATCTTCTGCTCGGCTGCCATCGCGGGACTTCCCAGCGCCACCAAGCGGCCCTCGACCCTTCCCGACACGCCGCTGCCGGTGTGCGACGCGAAGTCGGTTGATGGTGCGAGTGCCATGTGACGCTCTTCGGCGCCGGCGACGATCGCCGCAGCGAGGGGATGTTCGCTTCCTCGCTCGAGGCTTGCGGCCAATCGGAGTACTTCCTCCTCCTTCCACGCTCCAGCGGGAATTACCTGGGTCAGCTTCGGCTTGCCTTCCGTAAGCGTCCCGGTCTTGTCGACGACGAGCGTGTCGACGGTGCGCAGGATCTCGATGGCCTCCGCGTTCCGGAACAGCACGCCCATCGTCGCCCCACGGCCGGTCGCCACCATGATCGAGATGGGCGTCGCCAGCCCGAGCGCGCACGGACACGCGATGACCAGCACCGCGATGGCGTTGAGGGAGGCGTATGCCAGGCGCGGTGCGGGGCCGACCGTGGCCCAGACGATGAACGTGATCACCGCGATCGCGACGACCGTGGGCACGAAGACGACGGACACGCGGTCGGCGAGCTTCTGGATCGGTGCCCGGCTGCGCTGCGCTTCGCTCACCATCTTCACGATGCGCGCTAACAGCGTCTCAGCTCCGACGCGCTCCGCCTTCATCACGAGCGAGCCCGTTCCGTTGATAGTCGCACCGATGACTTTGTCGCCTGCGCCCTTCTCGGAGGGGATCGGCTCCCCGGTCACCATGGATTCGTCGAGAGCACTCCGTCCTTCCGTCACCACACCGTCGACGGGGACCTTCTCTCCCGGACGCACGCGCAGCAGGTCGCCGACCGCGATCTGGTCGACCGGAACATCCGCTTCGGTCTTGTCAGCTCCAATCCTGCGCGCCGTCTTGGGCGACAGCCCGAGCAGGCCGCGGATCGCGGAACTCGTCCGGCCGCGCGCGCGTAGCTCGAGCACTTGTCCGAGCAGCACCAGCGTGATGACGACGGCCGACGCTTCGAAATACGCCGCGACGTGGCCGCCGTGCATCCGAAATGCGGCGGGGAAAATCTGCGGCGCCACGGTTGCCAGCACGCTCTCGATGTACGCCATGGCCACGCCCAACGAGATCAGCGTGAACATGTTGGGGCTGCGGTGGACGACGGACTGCCATCCGCGCACGAAGAACGGCCAACCGGCCCAGAGCACGACGGGTGTCGCGAGGACGAGTTGGAGCCAGACCGACGCTGTTGCACCCACCATTCGCTCGATGGGATGACTGGGCAGCATGTCGCCCATCGCCACGACGAGCAATGGCGCGCTCAGCACCACGCTCACCCAGAACCGCCGCGTCATGTCGGCGAGTTCCGGGTTGTCTGTTTCCTCGAGCGTGACAGTCTCTGGCTCGAGCGCCATGCCGCATTTCGGGCATGCGCCGGGGCCGAGCTGCCGGACCTCCGGGTGCATCGGGCACGTGTAGATGGCGTTCTTTCCGCCCGCTGCGGTTGCGGGCGCCGCCTTTGGAGGCGCGATCACTTACGCCCGCTCAGGATAGCGACTCGGGTTTGCCGTGAACTTCTCCAGGCAACTCGTGCTGCAGAACCGGTGCACCTTACCCGCGAGCTCGTACCGGTAAGGGGAATCTGCCTGGACCTGCATGCCGCAGACCGGGTCGCGAAATGTGCTGCCGTCTGTTGCGTTCATCGTGTTTTGCCTCGCTTGGTTGAAGAACAATTGCGGGATGTATCTACTTGAGGTCGAGCGTGCGGATGACGGATCGCGCGATCATGACATCCTCATCCGTGTGGATGACCCTCACGGCGACGCGGCCATCGCGCGAGGAGATCACGGACGCATGTCGCTCGTTGCGCCGCCGGTCGAGGGTGACGCCGAGGAAGCCAAGCCCAGCGCAGATGCGATGGCGTATGACGGACGCGTTCTCTCCGATGCCACCGGCGAAGACGATTGTCTCGACGCCACCGAGGACCGCGGCGAACGCGCCGATCCACTTCTTCGCCTGATAGCAGAACAGCGCCACCGCGTCCGCTGCTTGCTCGTCGTGTTGCTCGCGCGCAAGCAATTCTCGCAGGTCGGAGCTAATTCCGGAGACGCCGAGCAGCCCAGACTCGTGAGTGACCATGCGTTGGAGTCGCGCCGCGGTCACATGCTTCCTGCGCGCCAGGTAATAGGCGAGACCCGGATCGAGGTCGCCCGGACGGGTACTCATCACGAGGCCGGACGTGGGTGTGAGACCCATGCTCGTGTCGACACTCTTGCCGCGATGCACCGCGGCGAGCGACGCGCCGCTGCCCAGGTGCGCCAGGATAACCCGCCCTTTCGCTGCGACGCGATCGATGCGCCCGAGTTCCTCCATGAGGTACGCATACGACAAACCGTGAAAGCCGTAACGCTCGACGCCGGCGGAATAGCGGCGTGGGATGGGTATCAGCTTGGCCAAGCGCGGCATCGTACGATGAAACGCGGAATCGAAACACGCGACTTGCCGTAACTCGGGCCGTCGTTGCGCGACTTCGTCGATCAAGGCGAGTTGTTGGGGAAGATGATCGGCATCGTAGGAAGCAAGGCGCCGGAGTTCCCTCAGGAGCGACGACGTGAGCGGCCTCGGGTCCGTGTGATTTGTTCCACACACGATGCGATGGCCCACGGCGGTGACCGCACCGTAGGCCGGTTGTGACTCGAGCCAATCGAGCAGGTGGCGTGTCGTCGCGCGCTGATCGCCAGCTGGAAGCCTGCAGTTGCCTTGCATTGCGCCGCTGGCGTCGGCGATCGAAAGGGTAGGGTGCCTCGAGCGCATCGCGTCGACACTGCCAGCCAGCACCTGTTGCGGTACGCTACCGACCTCGTATATCGCGAAGCGAATGCTCGACGACCCCGCATTGATCGTGAGGACGGATGGGACGGCGCGTGCTGTGCGATTCGCGGCAGCGCGAACGCCACGATTGGCGTGAGTCACTTCAGTTCTGGCGCCAAAGCGTCATGCCGTAGCAACGCGGGTAAGCGGCTGCGCCTCGTCGGGGCGTCCTTCACTTCCCCAGTAGACCGGACGACCGTAGTAGTCGGGCAGCCGGTGCTCGAGCCGGCGATTGACCGGCGACTCCGGGTTCCACTCCGGACTGTTCTTAATGACAGCGCGCGAGATGTCGAGATGGATGGTACGGTCATCCCATCTGAAGCTGTCGGTCCAGCGCGGGGCAACCAGCACCTTTTTGCCGAACCACCATGCGCTGGTGTCGATCACGAGGAAGCGAACCGCCCAGCTCTCGTTGTCCAGAATGAAATCATCGACGCGACCGATTACGCCGTCGCTTCCGTGAATGTGATAGCCGCGGAGCGCGTCCGCGCTTCGCAGGTGCGCGTCGCCGGCTGGTTCACTTACCGATGTGGGCGGCGCATCGTACGGCTTGGTGCCAGCCAGTAACGAGGCATCGAGCCCCATGCCCCACATCGCCTGCTGGCTCCAGTAGAGCGGATACCCGTAATAGTCGAGGTATTCACGTTCATGATGACGCGAAACGGGCTTGTTCGTATCAATGGCCGGGCCGCTCATGATCTGGTCGAGTGTCAACGCCAGGTGGAAGCGTTGAGTTTCGCAATCGGCGCGCCGGACGGAGATCGGCGAGATAAGCACGCCACGTCGATCCAGCAAGCCCCCCAACTCGACGACGAGGTAGCGGACGGACCACTGCTCGGCATCGACGAGAAAGTCGTCGACGTGTCCGATGTCGCCGTCAGTCCCGCTTACCGAGTACTTGTCGAGATCTCCCAGGCTACGCAACATGCTCATGTTTCCACATGGAATGTCACCGGCGGAACGGTACGAGAGTCGTGCACGATCCGCGACGCCGTTGATTCCGCGCCGCGTGCGTTACAGTTGACACGAATGCGGAGCCGCCACGCCGTCGAGCAGCCGGCCTTCCTGGATCACGCCTGCGCCGGCCGTTCGGCATGGCCACCGAACTCCGAACGCATGGCGGACAGGACGCGATTCTGAAAATCGGCCTGGCCACGCGAAGTGAAGCGGGCAAAGAGCGCGGCGGCGAGGACGTTTGCCGGCACAGCCTCATCGATTGCCGCCTCCAGTGTCCATCGACCTTCGCCGGAATCCGACACGCGGCCCTGGAAGTCGTCAAGACCGGGGCTGGCCGCAAGTGCCGCGGCGGTGAGGTCAAGCAGCCACGATGCAATCACGCTTCCACGACGCCAGACTTCCGCGACGTCAGCCAAATCGAAGTCGTACTGGTATGCGGCCGGATCACGCAGCGGCGTCGTCTCGGCGTCCGCCTGCGCGGCGGCCGCCTTCCCGATATTGGCATGTTTCAGAATGTTCAGACCTTCAGCGTAGGCGCCCATCATTCCGTACTCGATGCCGTTATGCACCATCTTCACGAAGTGACCGGCACCGTTCGGACCGCAATGCAGGTAGCCTTGCTCCGCCGTCGAAGTGCGTCCCTCACGACCGGGCGTCTTCACGGACGAGCCGGCACCGGGAGCGAGCGTGGCGAAGAGTGGGGCGAGCCGTCGCACAATGTCGGGTTCACCGCCGATCATGAGACAATAACCACGCTCAAGCCCGAGGACGCCGCCGCTCGTGCCACAATCAACGTGGTGTATTGCAGCCGAGGCGAGCCGCTGCGCGCGCTTCAAATCATCGCGATAGTAGGAATTTCCACCGTCCACAACGACGTCACCTGCGCTGAGGCGCGGAAGCAGTGTATCGAGCGTCTCGTCGACGACCGCTGCCGGAACCATCAGCCAAACGACGCGTGGCGTCGAAAGCTTCGCGATGAAATCATCCAGGGAGTCGGCACCGGTCGCGGCTTCGGCCACAAGCGCCTTTACCGCCTTCGGCTGTGCGTCGAACACGACGCACGCGTGGCCGCCTTGCATGAGACGCCGCACCATGTTCGCGCCCATGCGGCCGAGTCCAATCATGCCCAACTGCATTTGAAAACTCCGGCGTATTGATGGTATACTCTCAATTGTGTCATCCCGAAGTCACCGATCGCTTCGTCAAGGCGTCGACGCAATGACCTGTGGCCGACGGCTACGCACGAGAGGATTCGTCCCTTGCCGCGCGCAACTGCCGTCGAGGCCGCCTACTTCACGCCGGGCGACGCTGGCGGCGAGGGGCGAACACCCGGCCGCCTCGCGAGATTCCCCGTCAGCACGAAGATGATCATCGCGAGCGCCATCACTAGGGCGGCGGCACGGACGCGCCAATCGCGATGCGCTCGCTTCCAGTACGGACCGTGTGCCGCGCCACTCATCGGGCTCCTCCGTCGCAGAGATGGACGTGCCCGAAGCTTTTGACGCGGCGCCGCATGGCAGTTGCCTTTGTGCCGCGGACGATGGATTTCGAACGACGGATGCGCTACGTGCCGTGCACGATCGGTGCCGACCTGTGGGCGACAAGGGTGGCACATCCGACGGCGGCGACTCGCGCTAACCGCGCGGTAGGCATCAGGTCGAATGGGACAGCGCCACGCATACAGTCGAGCTATCACAACACGGAGAGCCGGACCGCGACGCCATGCCGGCCGCCCGGCAATTCCCGTGATGGCACTCGCCTTTCTCCACCGTCGCGCGTTTTCGAAGCAAAAAATCTGCGTCAGTGGTGAGTGTCCTCCGCGCGACAAACGTTGTCAGTTTGACAAACTGCTGACGACTCGCAACGCCTACCGGTGCGAAAAGTCTGCGCATTGCAGTCACCATTGGCGGTTGACAGTGACTTGCATTTTGGCCGAAGTTTCCTAAATACAAGCGGGAAAGCATGATACATGCTTGATGCGAAAAGTCCGAAAATGCGGACCAAATGTTGCAGTTGTGTTCGGTTAGCGCTGGACCCTGAACTTGCTTGACTCTTTGCGAAGCTGGTGCCTCGACCCCATTCGCACGGATCCTTCCTCAGCAGTACGCTGGCCCCGCCCCTCCGCTCCCCCAGGCAGAAGCTCACCCAGAGCCGAGATACGCATGCTCAAGATCGTGACGACGATCGGGATCGCTGTGCTACTCGTAAACGTCGACACCGGATTCGTCTTCCAAGGCGTGATTTGTTTCGCGTGCTGCATCTGGTGCAGCGTGCCGAAACGGCCCGCTCCAGCGACGGCGCAATAGACTCAGCGCACCGCGCCCGGCGTCCGACG
>JBDTMO010000328.1:0-6551 GCA_039934235.1 bacterium
CAGCTCGTCACGAACCTCGTCCCACCCTACCTGCCCTTCCGGATGTTCTGGGTCTACGGCGTCGGCGTCGCGCTCGTCGGCGCAGCACTGAGCATCGCCACAGGCATCGCCGTACGCTGGTCTGGCCTGCTGCTCGGCATCATGATGTTCGGATTCGTCGCCATGATTCATTTCCCCGGCACGCTCAGGCACCCGGAGATGCGCAGGCTCTGGGTGATCGACGCGCGCGAGCTCTCATTCGGCGGCGCCGGCTGGATTCTCGCGGGCATGGCGTGGGGCGGAGCAAATGAACGTCTCAAAGGCATACTCATTCTGGTGGGACGCGCATTGATCACGATTGCCATCATCTTCTACGGCGTGCAACACTTCCTGCATCCGACGTTGCTTCCCGGCGTCCCGCTGGAGAAGGAAATCCCGACATCGATTCCGGCGCGTGAGCTGATTGACTACGTCACGGGCGCCGCGCTTCTTCTGGCAGGCGCCAGCGTCCTCTTCTCGCAAAAGACGCGGACCATGGTCGCCGCGCTCAGTGCCTGGCTCATCGCACTGATTCTCGTTCTCTACGGACCCATGATGATCTCGGCACTGTTTAGTCCGGCGATGGGAGAGCAACTGGTGGGGGTCAACTATTTCGCCGACACGCTCCTGTTTGCGGGCGCCATCCTGGCACTGGCGAGTGTGGCGCCCAGGGAGCGAACCACGACGCGTTGAACGCGCGCGCACGTGGCGTGCACGTCGCCCATGTCCGCCGCAACCGTTCCCCCGGAATGGGTGTCCAACGACTGTTACCCATACCCATTCCGGCCAAAATTCCACGTGCCTGACTACAGCGACTTGACCGACCTGCAGCTCATGATCCTGAGCGTGCTGTGGAACGAGAAGCAAGCCACGATCGCCACGATTCACGAGCAGGTCAGCGCGCAAACGCCGGCAACGCGAAAGACCATCGCGATGATCCTCCTCCGGCTCGAGCAACGCGCGCTGGTGAAGCACACGGTTGACGAGCGCTCCGGCGTGTATCGCGCGACTGTCGCCAAGAAGTCCGTCTTGCGAGCGCGCATGGCGAGTCTACTCAGTGCCGTGTTCGTGGGCCAGCCACGCATGGCTGGCGCGCTCGCGCTGGACCCCGCCGACGTAAAGAGTGGTGACGTCACGAAACTCGTGACGCTCATCCGCCAACTCGAACGCGACGTCAAGGAGGGCAAGTAGCATGAACCCCATCGCCAACAGCCTCTCGACGATCATCCTCACCTACTCGGCGCACAGTCTCGTGGCGTGCCTCGTCGCGCTCGCGTGCGGCCGCATGCTCCGTCGCCCTCAGGATCGTGATCTCGTATGGAAGGCTGCACTCGTGCTGCCGTTCGTGACCACGGCCGCCGTGTTGATTGGCTCGCAGACGGGCGCGTCGCTCATGCGCATCGATCTTGCCAGGGCATTGCGGCAGAGCGGCGTGGCGAACATGCCGCCGCGACACGTGATGGTGCGCGTCTGGAACGACGGCGCTCAGCAAACAATCGTTCGGCAGATCTCCGATCCGGTGATGACCGCGCTCTCGGTTGCATCACTCGTGATTGCCTTCCTGTGCATCTCAATCGCGGTCGCGCGTCTCCTGGCACGACGACGCGCGCTCGCCCGCGCCATTGCCGGTCGTCAACAGTCTGCTCAGGTGGACGGCATGACGATCTCGGTGGTCAATGCACTTGCATCACCCGTGGCGCTGCCGCGTCGCGAAATTTGTCTTCCAACAATCGTTGTCCACGACTTCTCCGAGCGTCATCGCGCCACCTTGATCGCGCATGAGATCGCGCACATCGAGCGGCGCGACCCGCATTGGTTTGCGTTCATCGAACTGGCCGCTGCCATGAGCGCATTCCAGCCGCTGGTGCGCGTAGTCCGCAGGAATTTTCGCCGCGACGTCGAGCTCATTTGCGACGAAAGCGCCGTGCGTCGCACCTCCGATGCGTCTGGATTGATTGGCGCACTGGCCATGCTTGCCGCACCGTTCGATGCGCGCTCCGCCCTGCACGGAGTGCCAGCCGCATTCGACGGGTCGCCACTCGTTGCTCGTGCATCTCGCATCGCGACCACGTCATTTGAGTCACCTGTCGTTGGCCGGCGACTTGGCCTCCTCGCTGTCGCCGGCGTCCTCATCGCGCTCGTTGCGCTTCCCATTTTTGCCGCGGCGCCGCGTCTCGAAGACTTGCCAACCGACATCCACAACATTGTTGGCGCCAAGGTCAGGGAGCACAACGTCGTCATCATCCGCCGGTGATGTAGACTCGGATGTGCAGTGGCCCCTTCGAGTCGATGATGTTGCGGATCAGCGAGGGCAGCAGCTGCATCTGGACGGGATTCAATACGTTCGGCAGCGACTTCTGGAGATCATCGCGCGTCATCTCCCACGCGCTGTCGATTCCCTCAGACGCCTTCGTATAGGCATCATGTGGGTCGTACGAATCGGGGAGATTCGCGAGATGCGTCGCCAGCGTGGTCCAGAGCGAATCGAGCCTGGTGCGGTACGCTGCGCGCGACTTGGTCAACGACTCCACCTGCTCGCGCGAAAGAAGCAGTGAGTCGGCCTGCTGCAGCAACATCTGATACATGTCAGGCACGTTGCCGGCATAGCGGCGCCTGAGCTCCTGAACGTCGGCCTTGAGTCCACTCCGTCCCGCGCGGCCCGGGCGAAGCCAGCGGTCAACCTGCTGCTCTTCGGTTGGACGTCCGATGTCGATGCTCACGTCGAGCGTCAGGCGGAATGGTGCGCGCAACGTGTTTGCCGTTGGCCTGCTATCACCGAAACGCGGATTGACGGAATACTGAAATGCCTTGTTCGGCGCATCATAGCCGCGCACGGTGTAGAGCGTTGGATCAGGTGCCGCCATCGCGCCCCAGCCCCTCAGGTTCTCCGATCCATGAATAAGTTGATCGAGCCCGCCGAGTGGGTTGGAGAAGTTGAGGCCGATGTTGGTGCGGCGGTTCAGCGAGTAACCGAGTCGCGCGTTGAGCGTGGCCGTCCACGGACCCTCGCAACTCTGCGCGGCCGCGGCTTTCCCCATCTGAGCGTTGAGGCACTGCTGCACATTGCCGGTCGACGACGCGATCAGCTTTTGCAGGTCGGGTGAATTCGCGACGAACGCCCGATCATTCGGAATGCCGTCGCCATTCACATCGGTGGCAATCAGCGGCGTGAATGGAAGTCCCGACTGCAGACGTCCGAGCAGGCTGACGGTGAGGCCATTGGCCGCCGCATACGCGCCGGTGAACAGGAACTGGTGGCGCGCATCGAGCGCACCGCGCGCCCACTCACGACTGCTCGGCGAATTGAATGTCGTCGCATCGAAGCCGCGCTGGAGCGCATTGATCGACGAGATGGTGTAGGCGCCCGATATGTAAAAGTTGTTGAAGCCACCGCCGAACAGATTCGGCGAGACGGTGAGTGTCGCCTGCTTACTCACTGAGCGCCCATCCCCGCGCACGCTCAACACTCTGCCATACTGACTTGCGATGCGCGCATTCGACGTTCCCACCAGCCCTGATGCGGGAACGATGTCGGCACTCGGTGCGAAGATCGTACGTCCCTCCGTTGCCAGCGTGAACTTCGGAGTGTCGGCAAAGTTGAGATCGACCAGGCCCGGTTGGCCGAGGTTCAGTGAGTACAACCCTTCGAGCGTGTACTTGAACTTCGAGAAGACCGATTGCCACGTGAGATTCCCGCGCCAACTCCGCGCTGTGCTCCACGATGGATCGAACAGTGTCACGTTTGGTGCGGCGTCCGCGAACGTGCTCGCTCCGCCGACACAGCTCGTCGGAATCGATGCGCTGTTCGAGAGATACGATGCCCAATTCGCCTGGGGCACGGCGGCGCCGATGCAGCTGAGCCGCGATTGTGCGCCGGCGAGTCCGGTGTTCGCCATGGCGCCGGAGAGCAGCGTTGCCGGAGTGAGCCCGCGAAACTCTCCGAAGCCGCCGCGCAGCACACCAGGCGTGGTGCCGGTGAAGTTGCCGAGGTTGTTGCCGATCACGCCGTTGCGAATCTGGCCGGTTCTATTGTAGGTGAATCCGAATCGCGGGCTGACCGCCACACCGTTCGGTGCGAAATCGGTGCGCGCGCCAAATCGCTGCTGGACGTCGGCGTTCAATAGCGGCGCCTTGGTGAACGCGTTCCCTTCCAGGCGCGCACCGTACAGCACCTGCCAGTTCGGCGATATTCGCCACAGGTCGCTCAGCGCGAGAAATGCATTCCATTCTGCGCCAGTGCGCTCTGGTGCATTGAGGGTTCGCGTGAACGACACCGCGTTGTTGGCGGCCAGATCGGCGAGAGAATTGTAGGAAAACGTGCCGAGCGTGTTCGGAGCGATCGCCTGGGAGTATCCGTCGAGGCGCGCGTCTCCACTGAGCTTCACGCGATGCGCGGGAGTGTTGTTCGCGTAGAACTGCATGTCGAACGCATTCTCCCACGTCCAGTTCTTCGAATCGGTGTCGAGGTTTGCATTCCCCCCGAACTCGCCGAGCGCGTTACCGAAGTCGGACTGAATGAGAACCCGCGCATCGGGAAGCGCGACGTATGGCGTGGTCGCGTTGTGCGTGATCGACAGGCTGCTGCGCGCATCCGCGAGCCAGTCGTCGCGGAAGTACCGCGAGTACTGCCCCTGGAGCGATCCGATCTGTTGCGACGTCTCGCCGCGGTGCGCGGGTACCGACGCGGGAGAGGCATTCAACGCAGTGGTGCGAGACGCCTTGGCATATGTGGTGAGTCCCCATGTGCTCTGGGCCGGTCCGAGCGTGACGGGATCGAACGGTGTGTGATCGAAGCGCCCGATGAACGATGCGTTGTCGCTGATCGAGCTCGTTGTCGCACTCACCGGAATGCCAAGCCCGCGCACGAGCGATTGCAGCCGTGAAGCAGAATCCGGTGAGAGATTCGCGCGTTGAAGAAGGTTGGCATCTGCCGAGAGCAGCGACGCGACGGATGCATATCGTCGCCCACCCTGGAGGCCCATGTTGTAGTACCACTTGTCCTCCACCATCTCGCCGTCTTCGCCAACGCTGAGTTGGGCGTTGGTGAACCGCTGTCCGAGCTGTGCCGAGATGGGGTCGGTGTATTCGAGGGCGGGTGCGTCGAGTGTGATGTGGGAGCGGCGGTTGCCGAACTGTTGGCCTGGTGCGAGTTCGACGTTCGTGTTCGCTCCGCTGAACCACCCTCGCGACGGATCGTACGCCGACGTCGAAACGCGAACGCGCGTGTTGGCGTCCCTCGGCACATCGGCACCGGGAAACGACATTCCATTCAGTGTGGTGCTGTTTTGGTCTGCGCCGAGTCCGAGGACGGATATCCCGCCGGTGGTGGATTGCACGCCGGGCAGCGTGCCGGCGATCGCGCTCAGGTCACCGGCGAGATCGGGCGAGATGGTGCCGTTCAATCCACCCGACTGTTGCTCCGCTGCGCCGACGTCCGCACCGAATGGCGGATTGCGCGTTGGCTTGGGTTTTCGTGCGGTGGTCACCACGGCAGCGAGCTCCTGCACCTTGGCGATCGCCTTCATTGATATGTTGAGCGTGAGCACCGAGTCTGTTCCGGGGTTCGTGGCTCGTTTGCGGAATGCCTCATAGCCGACCGCGGATGCATGCACGAGGTAGTCGCCCGTGCCCTCTGGCCAGTCGATCGAATAGTCGCCCGCCGCTCCCGATGTTGCGGACTTGAATGCGCGATCCGGCGCGCGCGTCGCGATGACTTCGGCGCCGGGAATCGGCTTGCCCGCGCTATCGGTGACGGTGCCGCGAATGCGTTCGTGTCGGGTGGGCGCCTGGGCGGCCGCCGTGCTGGCGAGCGCGCAGGTGAGGGCGAGGAGGAGACGATAGTGCATGGGTCGGTAGGCTGGGGGGATGTCCAACGACTGTTGGACACGGCCACCCCGGGCTTTGGTTGCCCGGAAACCATTTGCGCGGCCACTTTGTCCAACGACTGTTGGACATCTCACCCATCACGGAGTGCCTTCCATCATGTCACGCTTTGCATCACGCCTGCTCGCGTCGGCGAGCTTCATGTTCGTTGCCTCGTCGGCCGCCAGCGCCCAGGCGGCGCAACCTGCCCCGACACATCCCGTGGTGTGCGCCAAGGGCGTCCGGATGTTCACGGAGAAGAGCCAGATTCCCGTTCCGTACGACACGGTCCGCGTTCCGCGGCCGTCCGGTCCGGTGATCGTTTCGAACCCCCAGGAAGCGGAGGCGGCGGAGCTCGCACTACGTGAGCGTGCCGGCTCGGTTGGTGCAACTGGCGTCCTCGTGACCGATGAAATGAGCGACGACGGTAGTGGTGGTCAGCGGATGCGACGGACCGTCACTGGAGTGTACGTCCCTGCCGATGCCGCGAGGGCGCAGCTGGCCTGCAAGAGCTGAGGGCTATAGCAGCGAAGCGAGTGTCGGGATCTACTATCCTTGCTCTATGGTGTTCGTCGAGCGCGTGGACAGAAGATCCCGACGCGCGCTCGCTGCGCTCGCGCTTGCGGGATGACATTCATTCGCCCCCTACCTGAACAGCATTGCGCTGATCG
>JBDTMO010000329.1:0-6545 GCA_039934235.1 bacterium
GACGTGCACGGACACGATGGACGCGCGCGGAATCCGCGTCTCTCCGAACGACGATACGAAGCGCACCGTCGTTGGCGTCACCTCCAGCACGCGTCCCAATAGCGTCGAGCCATCGCGCAACACCACTTGCACCTGCGCGCTATCGCGCGTGGGCCGAAGGTTCGCCGTGCTCGCCGTGTCCTGTGCTCGCAGCGCTGCTGGCACGGACGCCAAGGCGAGCGAAATCGCAAACACTGAAAGCGCTCTCTGCAATGCTGTCATGCGTGAGAGTATGGACCGCACGCGATTGGAGCGCTAGCGCAAACTTCGTCGTGTACTCGTATTCGTGCCGCCCACAATGAGCGGAGCGAATCACTCAAGAGCGCCGCGCCAACAATCACGCGGCGCTCTTCACCAAATCGAAGTCGTGATGACTACCTCGAATCGCCGGTGGACGTGGTGCTGTGAATGTGAATGACGGTCCGCATCCACGGGTGAATGCAGCACTGATACAACTCATCGCCCGCCTGGTCCGCGTTATCGGGAGCCGACGAGGTGCCAGGATTGAGGAGATCCTGCGGTGCGAGCGCCAGGCACTCGGGAGCGGGCGGGTGGTTGCCGATGATCGGATTCAGCACGGGATTGATGCTCCCGCCGAACGCCGCGACTTCGGTGAACGTGTGCACTTCACCACCGATATTCTTCGCCGAGAATGTGTCGCCGACGTTCAAGTTCAGGTCGGTCGGCGTCATACGCCAGGCGGGGAAACTCTGCAACGCGGTCACCTTCGCGACGAAATTGGCCAACGTGACTCCGGGGCCAGTGCGCGTGCAGGTCCCAGCTCCGAACTGGGCATTGAATGTCGCCGCGTCGCACTCATCATGAAGGACCACAACACCTTGTTGTGCAGACGGCGATGACTGAGCGGCGCGCGTGGACGGTGAAGGTGCAGCCGATGTTGGCACCGGCGCGTCGGCGCAGGCAGCCAGGGCAAGGATCGCCCCAGCAAAGGTGATGTTCCGAAAGACGTGATTCATATAAACTCCTACGGTAAGAGAACACTTGGGTTGTGCCCGTACAAACGGAGTGCGTGCGCAAATGCGGACACCACGTTTCAACTGGTCAGACTGTCATCCCGCACGAGCGAAGCGCGTGTCGGGATCAACTGTCCTTACTCGGTGGCGTTCGCCGAGCGCGTGGACAGAAGATCCCGACACGCGCTCGCTGCGCTTGCGCCTGCGGGATGACAACCGTTATCTGAACCGTTTTGCTCCTAAGGCTGGCTACGCAGCGTGCGAGTCGAATCTTCAAAGCCGAAGAAACGGTCGATTCGCCAACTGCCATCCTGCTGTCGAGCCAGCACCGTGACATACCGGCCATACTCCGCCATCCGCACGTTGGCGCTGTCGCGCCACGATTGCTCGAATGCGCCAAACTCCGTTGCGTGATCCGACGCGATCCGTCGTGTCGAGACGGTGAGCGTGAGATCCATGTCGCGCAATGCCGCCCAGTTGTCCCGAGCCATCGCGGCCAACGCGTTCGGGCCCCGTACTGTGTTGAACGCAGGCCACTCGAACACCGCACTATCGGTATACAGCGCGGCATACGCCTTGGCATCGTGACTCCGATACGCGCGGACAGTACGCGCATTGAGCGAATCAATGCCCGCATTCGCTGCGCCGACGGATGGCGACGAAGCCTGCGAGCAGGCGAGACCAACAGCGCACAGCGAGAGAATGGTCAGCGTGATGGACGCGCGCATGGCTCAACAGTTGGTAGAGGTTGTCGTCCTGAGCAAGCGAAGCGCGTCGAAGGACCTGCACCTTCTCCGCAACGGCAGGGTGCAGGTCTTTCGCCTTCGGCTCAGGACGGCAAATATCGAGTGCGAGGCGACCCCCCGCGAGCTGAGGGATCAGCCGCTGGCGCTCCGGACCCTGCACGCGCACGTTCCTGCATGACTCGTATTTCGATCCGGGCCTGGAGCGCGGCATGGACACTACTCTGTGCCGTTGTGCCCGCGCTTGCATCTGCACAATCGCCTGCGCTGTCAAGAATCTTCTCCAACGCGCCCGAAGCCGTCTGGATCGCACCGCCCGGCATGCCAGCCGATTCGTTCGGCGTCTTTCACGCGCGACGCACGCTCGACCTTCCCGCAAAGCCTGATCGATTTACCGTGCACGTCTCCGCCGACAATCGCTATCGGCTCTATGTGAACGGCACGCAGGTGTCGTCAGGCCCACAGCGATCCGACGTCACACACTGGCGGTATGAGACCGTCGATCTCGCGCCGCAGTTGCACGCCGGTGCAAACGTGATTGCCGCAGTGGTCTGGAACTGGGGACGACGACATCCCGTTGCACAACACAGCAATCGCACGGGCTTCCTTCTACAAGCCGACAGCCCGCGTGAGGCCGCCGCCAACACCGGAACTGGCTGGAGACTGTATCGCGATTCAGCGTACGCCGATCTCCCTGTCACCAATCGCGACATCAGCGGCGCGTACTACGCAGCCGCCCAGGGCGAAGCAGTCGATGGCGCGCGCTATCCATGGGGATGGGAACGCACGGACTTTGTCGATCGCGATTGGTTTACAGTCCCCGTCGCCGATGCCGGCGCAAACGTTGGCCAGGTACATCTCCACGCCGCGCCCGGCCGCGGCGGATATGGCGACGCGAGCGGATGGCAACTCGAGCCGCGCGACATTCCGCCAATGGAAGAATCACTCGTTCGCTTCGCGAGTGTGCGCCGCACATCAGGCATCGCCGCATCGGACGGCTTCATCAAGGGCGGCGCCGCCCTCGTGGTCCCCGCCAACACTCGTGCCTCCATCCTGCTCGATTACGCAAAGACGACGAACGCCTACGCAGTGCTGGAAACGAGCGGCGGTGCAGGCAGCACGATCACACTCACGTACGCCGAAGCGGCGGTCGACTCAGCAGGACGCAAAGGAAATCGGAACGACGTGGACAGACGCACCGTTCGCGGCATTCATGATCGGTTTCTTCCGGACGGCGGTGAACGACGTCGCTTCCAGACGCTTTACTGGCGATCAGGGCGTTACGTCAACGTCGACATAGAGACGGGAGCCACACCGCTGCGCATCGAAGACCTGCACGGAATCTTCACCGCGTATCCATTCGTCGAGCGCGGCCGCTTCGCCAGCGATCTGCCATGGCTGGCCGACATGTGGAAGATGAACTGGAACGGCGCACGCATTGGTGCGTTCGAGACCTACATGGACACGCCGTACTACGAGCAGCTCCAGTACATCGGCGACACTCGGCTGCAAGCGCTCATCTCGCTCTACGTCTCCGGCGACGACCGGCTCATGCGGCAAGCCATCACGCACTTCGACGACTCGCGCATTCCCGAAGGCATTACCGCGAGCCGCTATCCGTCGGAGCTCCGTCAACTCATTCCGCCGTTCTCGCTCGTGTACGTCGCGATGGTGCATGACTACCACATGCATCGCGACGACTCGCGCTACGTGCGACAGTACCTCCCCGGCATACGCGGCATTCTCGACTGGTACGGACGCTACGTCGACAGCACCGGCATGCTCGGCCCAATGCCCTACTGGAACTTCGTGGACTGGGCAGATCGCTGGCAGCGCGGCGTCCCAGCCGGCGCCGACAACGGACACTCGGCCACCATCAGCCTGCTCCTCGCGTACGCACTCGACCGCGCCGCCGTGCTCGAAGCAGACGTCGGCGAGCGTGCAATGGCGCAATCGTATCGTACACGTGCCGACTCACTTCGCGTCGCCACGCGCACGCGCGCTTGGGATCCAGCGCGAAAGCTCTTTCGCGACTCACCCGATTCGGCGGCGTACAGCCAGCAGACGAACGTGCTCGCCATTCTCAGCAACGCGCTACCGCAGGCAGAGCAGCGCGCACTGATGGAGAGGGTGCTCGCTGATTCAACGCTGATTCCCGCCTCGTACTACTTCAGCTTCTATCTCCTCGAGGCACTCGAGAAAGTCGGCCTCGGCGATCGCTACATCGAGCAACTCGCACCATGGCGCGGCATGCTCGCGCTGGGCCTCACCTCCGCGCCCGAAAAGCCAGAGCCCACCCGCTCGGACTCACACGCGTGGGCGGCACATCCGAACTATGGATTGCTCGCGACGGTACTTGGTGTGCGGCCGGCATCACGCGGTTTTCGCACGGTGCGCATTGCACCGAAGCTTGGACCGTTGCGCAGTGCCGAGGGACGTGTGCCGCATCCGCGAGGTGATATCGATGTTGCTCTCACTCGCGACGGCGCGAATGGTCTCTCTGCACGGGTGACGCTGCCCGCAGGCGTTGCCGGGCGCTTCGAATGGAATGGCCGTAGTGTACCGCTGCACGCCGGACGTCAGGACCTTCACTTCTGAGGTAACGTCTCATGCGACTCGTTTGCTCATCGGCGACGCTCTTGCTCATGGCGTCAACGCTCACTGCCCAGACAAAGACCGTGGCCGAACGGCTCGGGCTGCCCGCGAACTCGAAGTTGCTGATCATTCATGCGGACGATCTCGCCGTCGCGCATTCAGTCAACGTGGCGAGCTTTGATGCGCTCGACAAAGGCGCGGTGTCATCGGCGAGCATCATGGTGCCAACTCCATGGCTCACCGAGGTTGCCACATACGCGAAGGCGCATCCCAATGCGGACCTCGGCCTGCACCTGACGCTCACGAGCGAATGGGAGACGTATCGCTGGGGGAGCGTTGCGTCGAAGGACATGGTGTCGAGCCTCCTCGATGCAGACGGCACTTTCCCGCGCGAAGGAAAAACCGTCGCAACCAGGGCACAAGCCGCGGAAGTCGAACGTGAGCTCCGCGCGCAGATCGATCGCGCGATGCAGGTAGGGATACGTCCAACGCATCTCGACACGCACATGGGCACACTCTTCAGCACACCGGAAATCACGGCGGTGTACGTGAAGGTTGCGCATGACTATCGGCTTCCCTTTCTCGCCCCACGCGCCGGGCCGCAAGCGTCGTTGTCCGAGAAGGACATCCTGCTCGACGCCGTGCTCGGTGCGTCGCCCGACGTGAAGCCAGAGAATTGGAAGGCGTTCTACTTGAACATGATTGCCACTATCAAGCCCGGCCTCAACGAGCTGATCGTGCACCTTGGCCGCGACGACTCTGAGCTCCAGGCGGTGACGGTTGCTCACGACGGTTGGGGCGCTGCATGGCGGCAACGGGACTATGACGTCGTGAATAGCGCCGAGTTCAAGAAGGCACTCAAGGACAACAACGTCGTCGTGGTGACATGGCGTGAGCTGGGGAAGCTCGTGCAGTAGTCCGTCCTTGCGAAGATAGCCATTCAGGGCCAAGCTACTGACCCGCCGTTGAGCGACGCATGCTGCTCCGCCCGCCGCTCGCATCCCACCACCTCGAGCAGGAGTGCGACGATGCGCTACAAACCCGCCGTGGCTACGTCCCTTGCAGTTGGACTATTGATGCTGGCACTGCCGACAGATGCTGTTGCGCAGGTGATGCAGGCCGGTCACCCGGTTCTTCCGTCCAACTTGAGTGCCGTACGCACCGCGCTCGACAAGTATAAGGATCCTGTTGTCGCTGTTCACGATGGCTACTTCTCGACGGTGGGATGCGTCGACTATCCGAACGGTGGAAATGGAGCGGGCCAAATGGCGTACAAGCCTGGCGGCATGGGCGTGCACTTTCTCAATCCTGCACTCATCGGCCCGAAGCTCGACTCGCTGAAGCCGCAGATCCTGATCTACGAGCCAGTCGGAAATCGTTTGCAACTCGTAGCGGCAGAGTGGTTCATGCCGACCGCTGTTTCGAGGCAAGCGCCGATGATTTTTGGACAGAAGCTCGACGGCCCAATGGAGGGTCACGCTCCCGTGTTGCCGGTGGAGCTACATCACTGGGACCTGCATGTCTGGTTGTGGAAGGACAATCCCAATGGGTTGATGCACTCGACCAATTCGACGATCAAGTGCCCAGACGGCCCCTACACGTTCCACGAGAAGGCCACGAAGATGGTGGGGCACTAGGCGTCAGACCGATGGCTCCGTTGACCGCATAAGCCGCGCGATGATTTCGTCGATTTGCGTTCTCCGACGGCGAGCCCAGCCTGGCACGCGCAGCGCACCTGCCGCGAACATGCCGACTCCCATCAGCGTCATGAAGGCTATTCCGACGAGGCTTCCAGGCTTGCCGAGCGTACCGCCGGCTGAAACCGCGATCATTGTCGCGGCGGCTCCGCCAACGAGCATACCACCAACAGTCATCAACGCGCGGGCATCACCCTTCGAGGTCTGCAGCCTGAGCCGGTGACCGGTCGCGGTTGGTTCGAGCAGTGCCTGCAGGTTGCCATTCGTCCACTGGCGGAATGGACCGTCGTATCGCACAGCGCCCCGCGCGTTGAATGTCGTGCGCAGGTCTCCCACCAGGCGTTCCCAGTCGGAATCCGAGAGTGGCCGGTCGAATTCGACGGTCTGTCCTACTCCGATGGGCAGACCGAGGAACGTGGTTGACGTCGGTTGCGGGGCTTGGTCCAATGATCGAGCCGCGAGCGAGATCGATTCTGCGGAGATACCAACTTCTCGCC
>JBDTMO010000330.1:0-6537 GCA_039934235.1 bacterium
GATGGCGTCGTCCGTCACTCAACGTGCCAACCTGCTCAAAGAACGCCGGCGCGACACTCAACACGGCGCTCGTGATGCGAGCGGCGGCCTCCTCGAGGCCCTCACCAATTTGTGGTGCATCCCACGGTAGCACCCACCGCTCGCGCGCGCCCGCAGGCGAGCGAACGAGCAGGACCGCGAGTGCGTCAGGTCGTGGTGAAAGAACTACGACGTCAACAGCGAGCGTCGTCCGGCGGACGGCAGGCTTCATCGAGCCGGTTGGTTGGTGAGCATGTGGCGCGAATTAGTAACAATTCGGCACCAATGTCAAGGGCCTGCGATTTTGGGGTGGCGATTGGGCCTGCGTTGGCGCAAGAGCGCCTTGCTTTCGGCCTGCGTCTACGGCTGAGCCATAGATCGCTTCACGCTGCTGCGCGCAGCACTGTCGAGAAACTATCCGAGCGCCATTTAGTAACTAAATGTTTTTAAACGGCACTTTCTCAGCAACAGGTGATATACGGGATTCACTTTGCCGAGTCAACGGACGATATAACCGAATCCATATTCGTGAACTTGATCAAGGCATTGCGACTGTACGACACACTACAATTAGCCGCGACCGCAAATTTTCTTTTCACGGCGGACAAGTTGACAGTGCTTCGCTACGGCGTCAGTGGCGTCGTCGTCAGCACATCGCGTCGCAGCCCTGTTCCATATGGCGCGACTGACGGAATGGTGATAGGAAGCTGCCCCGTGATGGGCGCGAGACCCAAAAGCGCGCGTGCAGCGGCGCGCTGAGAAAGTGGAGAGGCGCTCCACGCTTCGAGGAACACCGGCGTTGTCGGCAATCCCAGCGCGAGATACGGGTTCGCAAACGACACCAGTACGACCTTTCGTCCTGCCTTCTGCAGCGCGTCGATCAATTCTGGAAGTCCGCCGGTGGCCGCCATGGTTGCCGTGCTCGAGCTCGCGCCGAAATACGAAGAGACGATCACGACATCAGCCCCTTCAGCGGCGCGCAGTGCGTTGTCAACGATTGCGGGAAGCAATCGTGGAATCGGGCTCGCGACATACGTACCAGCGCCGCCGGCAGCGGCACCAGCCGTCGCGTCGAATACGATCTCTGGCGTCATGACCTGCGTGCGCAACTGCGGAAACATTCGCTGCAGCTCACCGTTGAACGTCGCGCCTGCACTCAATTCAGCGCGAGGCGCAACCGTGAAGCTCACGATGCGGCTTGTACGCGGAAGGCGACTGAGGGGCACAAGGCCAAGCGAATCGCGCACGAGTGTAATAGCGCGTTCGGCGGCAAGACGTGCGGGAACGAGATTGATGCTATCAGCAACGACGTCTCGGACTTTCTCGACATCGACATAGCGGTTGCGATCGAGTCCCATCTTGTGCTTGGCCATGAGCAACCGGCGTACGGACGAATCAACGCGTGCTTCTGTAAAGCGGCCAGTACGCACGCCGGAAACAACAGCGTCAATTGCAACGGGAACATCCGTGGGCATGAGCAACACGTCATTGCCCGCCGCGACAGCCAGTTGTGTGACTTCCGACATGGTTGCCTTGCCGAGCACGCCGTTCATATCGAGCGCATCGGTTACGAGGATGCCGCGAAAGCCCATCTGCGTGCGAAGCAGGTCGAGCATGACCTTGGGGCTCAGCGTCGCCGCCGTGCGATTGGTATCGAGCGCGGGCAGATAACCATGAAACGTCATGACACCGGCAACGCCTGCTGCAACCGCGGCACGGAATGGAAGCAGCTCCACGCTATCGAGGCGTGCGCGTGATGCATCGACGCGCGCGAGCTCGAGATGCGAATTTTGTTCGGTGTCGCCATGACCAGGAAAGTGCTTCGCGGTCGCGAGCATTCCATTTTCCTGGATGCCCCTGATAAACGCGGTGCCCATGCGCGCGACGAGCTGCGGGTTCTCTCCGAATGATCGCGCAGCGATGACGGGGTTTTTCGGATTGTTGTTGACGTCGAGCACGGGCGCGAACGCCATGTGAATCCCCAACGCTCGACCTTCCAGCGCCGTCACTCGGCCCATCTCGTACGCAAGGGCGGTATCGCGTGTGGCGCCGAGTCCCATCTGATATGGGAATGCGGTAGCACCGCCGAGGTCGATCGCGTTCGGAATGAAGTAGCCTCCGCGTGCGCGAAAGGCGGCCCCTGTTTCGAGATCCGCGCCAATGAGCAGCGGAAGTGCCGCCGCGCGCTGAAGCGCGTTCGTCTTGACGGCGATGTCGATCGGACCGCCGACGGAGATAATCGCGCCGCCGAGCTTCTGCTCGCGGATCATCTTCTCCACGCGAGTCCACGCTGTGTTGTCGACAGCTGTGTAGTCGCCGAGGATCCACGGCCACACCATTTGCGCGGCTTTGTCGCGCAGCGGCATGGTGGCGAGCACCGAGTCTGCCCATGCGGCGTCGCTTCCGTTTGTGCCGCGCGCGCTGAGCTGTCCAGTGGCGCACGATGCGAGGGCGACGGCAGCCGCTGCGCCGAGGGTAAGCCGGCTGAGCGCGCTACCGGCGCGACTCACCATGCGATTGTGCCTTGCTTGGATGTGTCGACTCCCTCTTCGCCGCCTTTCTTGAAGAGGAACCCTTCCATGTTCTTCACGAGGAAGCTCCGTGCCTGCGGATCCATCACGTTCAGGCCATAGTGGTTGATGAGCATCGTCTGTTGCTTGAGCCATTGGGCCCAGCAGTCGGTGCAGATCTCCTGAACAACGCGAGCGCCAATGGGGCCAGGAAACGGCGGGCGCTCAAACCCGGCGCGCGTATTGGCGCAGCGGGAGCACGTGACTTCAGCGGGCATTCTCGAAACCTCAGCGGGTGGCTCTGTTTTACAGAAATCTACACCAGCCGAGAAATGGGGTGCGAGGCGAGCCTCGCACCCCATGTGTTCATGATCCTGCGTTCACCGCGAGATCGTCGTGTCGCTTGGCTGCGGAGCCGTAGTTTCGCGCGTATTCGATTTTTGCGAGACCGATGAGCTTGAGGGCGCGAATGTAGATCCAGCCGATGTCGAGCTCGAACCAGCGCGCCTTGAACTTGGCGCTTTTGGGATCTGCGTGGTGATTGTTGTGCAGCTCCTCGCCGCCAAGCCAGATGGCGATGGGCGAGATGTTGCGGCTTTCGTCCTTGACCTCGAAGTTGCGATAGCCGAGTGCGTGGCCGATGCCATTGATGACGCCGGCGGCCCAGAGGGGAATCCACAGCATCTGCACGCCCCACACGGCCGGTCCAGCGAAGAGGCCGAATAGATAGATGTCGATGGCGAGCATGAGGAAAATGCCCATGGAGCTGAAGCGAGTGAGCAGGTGTCGCTCGAGCCAGTCGTTGGGTGTTCCCTTGCCGTATTTCTCGAGCATGCCGGGCTGCTGCACCGCCTTTCGATAATAGAAGGCGCCTTTCAGCATGATCTCACGCAGCCCTTCCATGACGGGGCTATGCGGGTCGCCTTCACGATCGGCGAACGCGTGGTGCTTGCGGTGGCAGGCGACCCATTCCTTGGTGACGATGGCTGTCGTCAGCCACAGCCAGAGGCGCATTGGTGTGGCCGCGATGGCGTGGAGACGGACACCACGGTGCGTTTGCGCCCGATGGAGGAACAGGGTCACACACACGTTGGTGATGTGTCCCGCGACAATGACAAACAAGACGGGCATCCACCAGCGGTGTGCCCATGCGCCAAACTCCGGCATTTCAAACTCCACGCTCTCGTGACGACTTCATCAGCAGCGAATCGAAGCAGGACGGAGAATCTAGTCGTGCTCTCGCGCGCTTTCCAACCGCCAGCAACGCCAAATAGGGTGCAAGGCGGAGGCCGTGTGCAAATATTGACGCGACAGGAGTGGCGTCAGTAACGGGCGCGCCCACGTGATCAAGTGCGACGGCAAGCCACGCCACGAGAACGCGTTAACTGCTCCAGGCGCAGGGGAATGCCATGTCGCGCAGATGCGTTGCCCTTGTTTGGGTGCGCGCCAAACCATACCCTCCGGCGCACATGCCACGACGCGCGATCCATTCTGAACGACCCGATGACGTGGGGATCCTGTCCCAACCGCGCGTAACCACGCCTGGTCGCGATTCACAGCAAGCGACCACGGCTGGTACCGGACGATTCGCGACGCGTGCCCCGGAACGAAGCCACGATTTCTATCGCTCCTTTCCGCGCAAGCTCATGGTGAGTGCGCTCGGGTTGGGATCGTATCTTGGCGACTGCACTGATGAGGAAGACGAGCGCTACCGCCTGAGTGTCCGGGAGGCGATCAACTCCGGCGTCAATGTCATCGATACGGCGAGCAACTATCGTTGCCAGCGCTCGGAACGCGCGGTGGGGCATGCCGTGGTGGAGGCGATCGCCGCGGGAGAAGTGCGTCGAGACGAGATCATCATCTGCACGAAAGGCGGATACGTGGCGCTGGATGGCGAGCCGCCCGCCTCGCGTGATGCGTATGAACAATGGCTGACGGAAACGCTGTTCGAGCCCGGCATTCTTGCGGCGGATGATCTCGTTCGCAGTGGTCACTCCCTGCGGCCGGCGTTTCTTGCGCATCAGCTGGCACAGAGCCGAAGAAATCTCGGACTCCACGCGATCGACATCTACTATCTGCACAATCCGGAAGAGCAGTTACTCGTGCTCGACCGCGAAACATTTCGCGCACGCATTCATGATGCGTTCGAGCTGCTCGAGGCGCGGGCGTTGGCGGGCGAAATAGCGGGGTATGGGTGCGCGACGTGGTTGGGCTTGCGCGTTCCGCCGGGCCACAAGCAGCACCTCGCGCTGGCCGATCTCGTGACGATCGCGCGTGATGTGGGTGGAACGTCGCATCACTTTCGGGCGGTGCAACTTCCGATTGGTCTGGCCATGCCCGAAGCGGCGCGCATGCCGACACAGCCGCTGGGGCGCAAGCTCGTTCCGTTGCTCGAGGCTGCGGATGCGCTCGGGCTTGGCGTGGTGGCGAGCGCGCCGCTGATGCAGGGGCGGCTGGTCACGGGATTACCCACGGAGATGCACGAGCTCTTTCCCTCGTGCACGACGGATGCGCAGCGCGCGTTGCGATTTACGTCGTCGCTGCCTGGTGTTGCGACGGTGCTGGCGGGGATGCGACGCCGCGAGCATGTGCGCGAGAACCTCGGGGCGTGGACTGCGTAGCACGACACGGCGCAGCGGCGGGTCTCCTGGCTCGCTGCGCGGGTGTGAGAAGTAAGGAGCTCAGGTGGCAGCCGACAGCCTGCAGCCGACAGGGGGTGTGGCGTAACGAGAGCACTGCGCTCCGGCGCCCCCCCTGATTTCCTGCCGGCTGCCGGCTGCTATCTGAGCTCCTGCCCCCTGACCTTGTGCAGACGCTTCGATTCATGGCGCTCGCTCAAGGATGACAGCGTTCAACAGCTGGGTGCAGATCCTTCGACTCGCTACGCTCGCTCAGGATGACAACGGCAGGTGCAGATCCTTCGACTCGCTGCGCTCGCTCAGGATGACAGGGGTTGCGCCTCGGCAGTCGCGAGATTGACGACTGCGATGCGATGCGCATTGGTGTCGGCCACATAGGCATGCGTGCTGGTGAGCGCGATGCCACACGGCTCGTGAAAGCCGCTAACCCACGTTTCGGTGCGCCGAGTGTGGGGGTCGATCCATTTGAGGGCGCCGTTGTAGGAGTCTGCGACCAGTAACCGTCCGTCCGGTGCACGCGCGATGGACTGCGGATGCTGGAGGCGAACGTCGTCGCCCATGCCGTCGATGTTGCCGAAGTCGAACAGGCCCGTACCAACGATTGTTCGAACGCCCCCGACGCGACTGCGAGCGACAGCTCGAATTGCGCTCGACTCGCTATCGGCGACAATGACGTCGTCGTCGGAAAGACACAGTCCCATCGGCTGCGCGAGGGCGGCCGTTGCGTGAGGGCCGTCGTGCAATTCTTCTGCGCCGCTTCCGCTGTGCACGGAGGAGAGGTGAGTGGTGAGATCAACTGTCCACAGCTGGTGCGTGCCCGCCATCGCCACATAGAGCGTGTTGCCGCCAACGGCGAGGTCCCACGGGGAGCTCATGGCACCCGCTGCGAGGTCGTGGGAGGTTCGCGCCTGCGTTCCGGTACCGGCGATGGTGCGGACGATGCTGGTCCCGAGCGCAATCCCGCGAATGGAATGATTGCCGGCATCGGCGACATAGAGCGTGTCGTCGGAAAAGGCGAGGCCCTGGGGATTCCGGAAGCGCGGATCGCCGCCATCGCGGTAGCCGGGAGTGTGACCGCCGAAGGTGTGATCAATTCGCATGCGCAATCCGGTGTGGTCGAGCGAGCCGACGACCACGCGGTGGTGACCGCTGTCTGCAATCGCGATGCGATTTCCACTGACGGCAACCTTGCCTGGAAACGCAAGCGTGTCGGGCGACGTCGTTGGCGCATCCGGGGCGAAGTGCAGTGCGCGAGTGTCGAGCGTGCCGGCGCTACGCGCTTCGGCAAGGACGCGCTCGATGAATGGTGTGAGGCCTGACGCGAGGAATTCTCCGGCGTGCATGCCGACCACATAGCCGCGAGGATCGAC
>JBDTMO010000331.1:0-6497 GCA_039934235.1 bacterium
CATATGGCCCGCCTCGACCTTCGAGAGGTCGAGCACGCTGTTGATGAGGGCCAGCAGGTGTCGGCCATTCGCCTGGATCCTGCTTACGTACGCCAGATCATTGTCGGAGAACGTTTTCGCCTTGTTCTTGAGCAGGTGGTCGGAAAAGCCGATGACCGAGTTGAGGGGTGTGCGCAGTTCGTGGCTCATGTTCGCCAGGAACTCGCTCTTCGCCTGATTGGCGAGGTCCGCACGCTCCTTCTCTACGGTTCGCGCCGCTACCTCGCGCTCCAGGTCTGCGCGGTGGTGGAGCTGCCGGATTTCATGCTCCTGAATATGCGCGAGCATGCGGTTGAAGCCCTTCACCAACGCGCCGATCTCGTCGTCCCGGTCCTGATCGCGCGCTCGCAGACCGTAGTCCTTGGACTCAGACACCTTGCGCGTGACCTCCGCTAGTTCGACGATGGGCATGGAGATCACGCGCTGGAGCCTGTGCGCGATCAGGTAGATGACGACCAACGTTCCGATAAGGATCGCGCCGAACATCCCGGCAAATGCGGTCTGCCGACGCTCCTCTGACGAGAGATCGGATGCGATGTACACATAGCCTGAAATATCTCCGGAGAGCCGCACGACACGAACCACGATGCATCGATCGTCCGTGAACCGGCTCTCGCCGGACCGGATCGCGTCTGGAAGCGGTTCGGCGCCGGCGTCGGGACGCCGAAAGGCGGCAAAGAGATGGCCCGAGGCGTCATAGAGGGCTGCCGCAGCGATCTCCGGGCGCACCCGCAGGGCGTTCAGGATCTCTGTCGAGGCGCCGACGTCACCGAACGTCATCGCGGCAGTGCTGTTCGCCCCCGCAATGTCTGCGAGCGACATGAGGTCCTGCCGCATCGACTCGCGCGCCTGATGCGCTTCGTAGACGATCATCGCGCCGCACGCGATCGTGACCGCGGCGACCGACGTGAGCATCAGGATACCGATCAGCTTCCACCGAACGTTCAGCCGGGGGGTAAACGTCATGGCGCTTCACCGGATGTATTCCTGCCGGAATGCACCGCGTGTCCCAACGCAAGGAGCTTGGAGCTGATCCGGATGCGTGCGGCCTCCGCCGCATCGGCGTCGATGTCGAACCGCACGCGTTGCTCCTCGACGACGAGGCCAATGACGCCTCCGCGCAATGCGAAGTCGTGACCCTCGCCAATGGACAGCACGGACGCACTGGCGGCCGCATCGAACACGCGCCGTCGCTTCCTGGCGTCAGTTTCACTGACGAACGCCGCATGCACGCCGGCGAGCGATTGGTCCCAATTCAGGACCTTCACGACGATGGGCCGCTCTCCAACACGCTTGGCGGTGAGGAACGCGGTAACGGCGTCGGCGCTTGGCCCGTCGCCAATGATTGCCACGACGAGCTGCTCGTCGGAACGCCGTGTCGCAGTTGCGGGCCAGTCAACAAACTTGAGAAAGTTGAAGACGAATGCCGCCTTGATCTGTGCTTCGTCGGCTGGCGCCTGCGCCCGCGCCCGTCCCGCGATGCACAGCAGGGCGAGCAGCAGGGTTGCTCCCAGTCGCTCAGAAGCGGAGCGTCGTCTTGACACGAAAGCTCCGTCCGTCCTGCTGAATGGTGTCCTGCAACAAGGCGTCTGAACCCGGGTTGCTGTACCGCACGGCAAAGAGGTTATAGATCGTGGCGGAGAGGGACATCCTACCGGCCAGCCGCGGTGCCAGCAGCGAGACATTGGTGAGTGTGTATGCCTTCGACTCGCCGCCACTCGAGGTCCTGAGTGCGCTCACGTACTGCGCATCCAGTCCCGCCGTGAGATCACTCCCCATCACCGGCGCGCGGAGCACCAGCGTGCCCAGGTGTCGCGGTGAACTCGTCAGCTCGAGGTTGGTGGCCTCGTCTGTCGTTTTCTGGACTGAGTACGACGCACTTCCTCTCCAGCCATATCCGCGGTTGACCGCCACGGACACTTCGCCTCCGGTTGACCCGATCTCACCGGCGTTCGTGAACTGCAGCCGGTGGTCGGCGGGATCTTCATGTTGCGTAATGAGGCTGGCCAGATGGTTGTGAAAGGCGCTCGCCACGACTTGTACTCCGGCCCCGAGCAACCGCTGCAGCACGAGCTCCAGTGTGTTGATGCCCTCCGGCTGAAGGTTTGGGTTGGGCTTGAACGCCACGTTGTCGTCATGGAGCTCGTATTCATTCGGAGCGCGGAAGGCATTCCCCATGAGCGCCTTTATCGTCGTCGCGTCGTCCAGGTTGTAGACGAGCCCCATGCGGGGGCTCATTGCCGCGCCGAAGGTCGTGTAGTAGTCGTAGCGCAGGCCCGCATACAGCATCAGCGCGTCGGTGAGCTTGATTTCGTCCTGGGCAAACAGTCCCCAGTTCACTGAGCGATTTCGCAGGTCGGTGTACATCACCAACGGCTCGACGTCGTACACGGACTGGTTCTGCCGGGTGTTGTCGTTGAACTCCGCTCCGACGGTCAGGAAGTGGCGCGACGCCACGGTGCGTGTCGCGTCCACGTCGGCGCTCCACCAATCGCCGACGTTGGCGATGTGGAGCGGCGTGGCGGACGTATCGAACGCATATGACCCGCCGTTGGTCCAGTGGCCGGTGTGCACCCGCGCGGAAAACGACGAGCCCCTGGAGAGCGCCTTGTCGTATCCGAGGCTCGCCAGCGTGAGGCCGTCATACGTGTACGTGCGCGGGTCGTTGAACAGCGAGCCGAACGAGGCGGTAGGAATCCCCTTGTCGCGCGAGACGTTGCTCGCCTGGAATGAGAAGTTTCCTTTGGTGAGCGACGTGAACACCTTGTGATAGCTTTCGCGGTCAGCCGCATCCGCATACCCGTTGTTCGTGGCGGGTGCGTCGAATTCCGGGAAGTAGAGACGCTGCCCCTTGCTGTCGGTATACGAGGCCGAGATGAGCAGGTCGGCATCGCTCGCGAGGCTCTTGCCGTAGCTCAGGCGGCCTCCATACGTCCCGTAACTGGCAGCGGTCGCTGCGACTTCTCCGCCGTTCACGTCTGCCCCGTGCTTCGTGACCACGTTGATGACGGCGAAAATGGCGTTGCTGCCGTAGATGGCTGCACTGGGGCCACGAATCACCTCGATCCTGTCAATCAAGTCCGCGTCGACGATGAACTCCTCGCCGATATAGGCTTGATTGCTGACGTTGTCGTTCGTCCTGAGTCCGTTCACCAGCAGCAGGACGCGCGAGTTGTAATCGCCCGCGCGCTCGAAGCCGCGCACGCCCACATAGGAGTAGTTGCGGTCGTTCGTGACGTAAAAGCCGGACAGCGTCTTGAGCACATCGCCGAGCGTGCGGTAGCCGTGCTCCCGGATGTCGGCCGCGGTGACCACACTCACGCGAGACGGCACATCGCGCGTCATCTGGACGCGCTTCGAGCCCGCGACGACGATCTCCACTTGCATCAGCTGCTCGAGATCGAGCGTTGAGAGGTCGACGGTCCGGGGAGGCGGCGGGCCCGTCTGGGCCGATGCCACTTCGCCGAGCGTGAACAGGGCAGATACCACCAGGGCACAACGGACCTGGGCTGCGACGGCCATACGGTAAAATGTCATGACGGCTCCGTCCGCAGCGCAGTCGTTTGAGGCGCAATGGAATGTGCGAGCGCAGCGATGTGGTGGCCGGGAGTCGGGCACGCGCAAACTGAGCGATACAACCGAAGCATCGGCACGCCTGCGCCAATACTGTTGCGGGCTCAGAAGCAGCGGCGCGCGAACACGGGACGAGTTCCGGCGGCCTGACGCCGCAAACCGTCGTCTCCTGCCGCGCATCGGTCGAGGTAGGCCAGGAGCACGAACACGGGAGACATCGAGTCGTTTGGCGAATTGGTGCTCGCAGCGCTAAATCGGGGACGTGAAGGTCCGCGGCTCGATGCCTGCTGTAAAGAGTGCCATGACTCAGCGCTCCAATATCAACCGCCAATGGCGCCTCGCGGACCGACCCTTGGGCGAGCCGACGAGCAACACCCTGCGCCTTGCGGAGACATCTGTTCCGGAAGCGGGCGATAAACAGGTACTCTTGCGCACCGAATACCTGTCGCTCGATCCATACATGCGCGGCCGCATGAGCGACGCGCCCTCGTACGCCGCCCCCGTGGGTGTTGGTGACGTGATGGTCGGGGGCACGGTGTCGCGCGTCGTCGAGTCGCACATTCCCGCATTCGCAAAAGGCGACTGGGTGCTGTCGTATAACGGCTGGCAGGACTACGCGGTGTCGGACGGACGAGGCATCGCAAACCTCGGCCCCTCCCCCACGCATCCGTCGTGGGCGCTCGGCGTCCTCGGCATGCCCGGCTTCACCGCTTGGGCCGGCCTCACCCTCATCGGGCAACCAAAGGCGGGCGAGACAATCGTCGTGGCCGCGGCGACTGGCCCCGTCGGTGCGACGGTCGGCCAGATCGGCAAGCTCCTCGGCTGCCGGGTCGTTGGTGTCGCGGGCGGCGCGGAGAAATGCGCGTTCGCGGTCGACACCCTTGGCTTTGATGCATGCCTGGATCATGGAGACTCCGACCTGCGAGGCCGGCTCGCAGCGGCCGCTCCCCGCGGCGTCGACGTCTACTTCGAGAACGTGGGCGGCCTCGTGTTCGACGCCGTGGTCCCGCTCCTGAATACACGGGCGCGCATTCCGCTTTGCGGCCTCGTGTCGCGTTACAACAGCACGCACCTGCCGGCCGGTCCCGATCGGACCGGATGGCTCATGGGCGAGTTCCTGCACAAGCGCATCACCATGCAGGGCTTCATCGTGTTCGACGACTTCGGATCGCGGTTTCCCGAGTTCGCCGCGCACATGCACGGATGGATCGCGGAAGGAAAGATCGTCTATCGCGAGGACGTCGTCGACGGACTCGAGAATGCGCTGGAGGCCTTCATCGGAATGTTGCGGGGCGACAACTTCGGGAAGCGCGTGATTCGCGTGGGAGCCGCCTGAGAGCGCAGACAAGCTCGACGATGCACAAAAGAAGCCGGCCCTGATTGCAGGGCCCGCTTCTTTCTTATTTCACAAGTTATTTACGCGAAGTTACGATAAGTCGCCAGCGACGACCAGAGATCGACAGATCGAATTACGATACGCTCTGTAGCGACAATCGCGACAACGACCAGTACGCGTGGGGCCTGTTGGTTACTGCACCGCGTTGATCATGTCGAAAATCGGCAAGTACATCGCCACCACCATGCCGCCGACCACGACGCCGAGGAACACGATCATCACCGGCTCCATCAACGACAGCAGGTTCGACACCGCCGCGTCCACTTCCTCATCATAGAAATCCGCAATCTTCGAGAGCATCTCGTCCAGGCCACCCGTCTGTTCGCCGACGGCGATCATCGAGATGACCATCGGAGGAAACACATTCGATTTCTGCAGTGGCGCCGAGATCGTTTCACCACCAGCAATCGACGTACGCGATTCCATGATCGCATCGGAGATCACACGGTTACCAGCTGTCTTCGCCGTAATCTCGAGTCCATCGAGAATCGATACGCCGGAGCCAATCAACGTTCCCAGCGTTCGCGTAAAGCGCGACACCGCCGACTTCCTCAACACGTCGCCGAGGACCGGCGCCTTCAACATCAGCTTGTCGATTGCCAGTTTGCCGGCGCTCGTGGTGTAGTACTTCTTGAGGAACATCACCAACCCAACAACTGCGACGAGTGTGACCAGGCCACCAATGCCGCGAAGGAACTTCGACATCTCGATGACAACGCGCGTCGGCAACGGGAGTGGCAGGCCCACGCTGGCAAACATCTTCTCGAACACCGGGATGACGAAGATGAGCAGCACGCTGATCGCGATGAACGCAACGCTCGAGATAACGCCAGGATAGATCATGGCGCCCTTCACCTTGCGCACGAGGGCGTCGTTCTTTTCCATGAACGTCGCAAGACGCATGAGAATGGTGTCGAGAATACCACCGGCCTCACCGGCCGCCACCATGTTCACATACAACTCGCTGAACGCCTTTGGATGCTTGCCCAGTGCGTCGGCTACCGTGTGACCGCTCTCGACGTCGAAGACGACGGCGTGCGTGACATCCTTGAGCGCGGGGTTCTCGCTCTGCTTGGCCAGGATGTCGAGGGCCTGCACGAGTGGCAGACCAGCGTTGATCATCGTGGAAAACTGCCGCGTGAAGATCACGATGTCGCGCATCTTGATCTTGCCGCCGGCCTTCTTCTTTTTCGCGACCGCGGCTTCATCGATCTTGACGACGTTCAGCCGCTGCTTTCTCAGTTGCGCGACGACATCATCGCGGCTTGGCGCATCGATAGTGGCAGTTCGCAGGTCCCCATTCAGGGCTCTGGCTGTATATGTAAATGCAGGCATTCCCTACCTCATTGGTGAACGGTGAACGGTGAACGGTGAACCGTGAACGGGAGGGGCGTTTGTCGTTACCGCTCACCGTTCACTGCTCACCGTTCACTCTTCACCACGTCATCTCTTTCCGGCCATCGCCCCGCCGGACATCCCTGGCTTCTTC
>JBDTMO010000332.1:0-6489 GCA_039934235.1 bacterium
AAGATGCAGATCGTGTTTCAGGATCCGTTTTCGTCGCTCAACCCGCGCATGTCCGTCGGCGCCATCGTGCGAGAAGGGCTCACGATTCACAAGTTGGCTGAAGGCGCCGCCGCCGATGCGCGCGTGCGTCAACTGCTCGAAGAAGTCGGCCTGCGCCCCGAGTACGCGAATCGGTATCCGCACGAGTTTTCAGGCGGACAGCGCCAGCGCGTCGGCATTGCGCGCGCCTTGTCCGTTGAGCCCACATTCATCGTGTGCGACGAGCCCGTCAGCGCGCTCGACGTCAGTGTCCAGGCGCAGGTCGTGAACTTGTTGCAGGATCTCCAGCGCGATCGCGGTCTCGCGTATCTGTTCATCGCGCACGATCTCTCCGTCGTCGAACACATCGCCGATCGGGTTGCCGTGATGTACCTCGGACACATCGTCGAGCTTGGCGACGTGGACGATTTGTATGGCACGCCGATCATGCCGTACACGCAGGCGCTGCTCTCGGCGGTGCCTGCTCCGGATCCTGGCGTCAAGCGCGAGCGCATCCTGCTGGCCGGCGACGTACCCTCTCCGGCTAATCCGCCATCGGGTTGCGTTTTCCATCCACGTTGCCAGCATCCAGACCGAGACGCCTCCTGCGCGTCAATCGTCCCGCCACTCGAAGAAAAGACGCCCGGCCACTGGGCAGCGTGCATCAAGCAGAATCCGCCCGACTTCTACCTGCCCCGCGCCGCGTTGCATCGCAGCGCGAATCCGACTTCCGCGCAGTAATCACTCAGGCCTCAGGCGCTCGCCCGCGATGACAGACAAGTCCGTTTTTCAGCAGCCACAGGCCGCCACGCTGACCCACGACGAAACCCCCGAGGGCATTCTTCGCCTCACGAGCGATCGGAGCTTCTTCGGGCATCCCGGTGGATTGGCGACGCTCTTCTTCACCGAGATGTGGGAGCGGTTCTCCTATTACGGGATCAGGCCTCTCCTGATCCTGTTCATGACCGCGGCGCTCGGGAGCGGTGGCTTCGCGTTTACGCGCGAGAACGCCGCGGCCATCGTCGGCATCTATGCGTCATCGGTGTACCTCGCCTCCCTCCCCGGAGGTTGGATCGCCGACCGCTGGCTCGGATTGCGACGCGCCGTCTGGTGGGGAGGCGTACTCATCGCGCTTGGCCACCTCTCGATCGCCCTCTCGGCCGTGTTCGCGCATCAGGCCTTTTTCCTCGGCCTCATCCTCATCGTCATGGGTACTGGGCTGCTCAAGCCCAATATTTCCGCCATCGTCGGTGATCTGTATCCAGAGGGCGGCGCTCGACGCGACAGCGGTTTCGCCGTCTTCTACATGGGCATCAATCTTGGTGCGTTCGTTGCGCCGTTCCTCACTGGTGCCCTTGGAGAGCGCGTGGGCTGGCATTGGGGCTTCGGCGTTGCGGGCGTCGGCATGTTGCTCGGCCTCTTTACGTATCGCGCCCGCGCCGATCGCACGCTCGGAACGATTCGCCTGCGTCCGTCCGTTGGAGAAGACGAGCAGCGTCGAGTTCGCACCGCAACCTTCAGTGCGCTCGCGGTCGTGGCGGTCGTGGTGGCGCTGGCGATGGCCGGCATCATCCCCATTAACCCCCTCGCGATCGCGCAGCAGATGACCGTCGTGATCGGCGTTCTCGCTGTCGCATATTTTTCGTATCTCTTCTTCTTTGCCGGCCTCGATCGCGACGAGATCAAGCGCACCGGCGTCATCCTCGTGCTCTTCATTTTCGCGTCGATCTTCTGGTCGGCGTACGAGCAAGCGCCTACGTCGCTCAATTTGTTCGCGAAGGACTTTACCGACCGGCACATCTTTGGTTGGGAAATGCCGACGCTGTGGCTTCAGTCGGCGACGCCGTTCTTCGTGATCGTGCTCTCGCCGGTGTTTGCGGCCGTGTGGCTCGCGCTTGCAAAGCGCAACATCGATTTCTCCAGCCCGGCGAAGTTCGCCTTCGCGCTGGTTTGCGCGGGACTGTCCTACTTGATCATGGTCTCGGCAACGAACAGCGTGATCGCCGGAGGCGGTGTCGGTATTCGCGTTTCGGTGTGGTGGCTGATCGTCACGTACTTCCTGCAGGTCGTCGGCGAGCTTGCGCTGAGTCCCGTTGGCCTCAGCACAGTGACGAAGCTCGCTCCGGCGCGCCTCGTCGGGCAGATGATGGGCGTGTGGTTCATGTCGATCGCCCTCGGCAACCTCGTTGCGGGTCTTCTCGGCGGTAAGGTCGACCCGGAGAAGCTCGCTGAGATGCCGCTGCTCTTTCAACGCACTGCAATCACGCTGTTCATTGCAGCCGCGCTGCTCGCCGCGCTGGTTATTCCGGTCAGGAACATGGTGAAAAAGCGAGGGTAGGCCGGTTGCCGTCCCGCGAGCGCAGCGAGCAGGCAGTCAGTGAAGCGCAGCGAACGCGCCGTCCCGCGAGCGCAGCGAGCAGGCAGTCAGTGAAGCGCAGCGAACGCGCCGTCCCGCGAGCGGTAGCGAGCAAGCCGTCCCGCGAGCGCAGCGAGCAGGCAGTCAGTTCACGGCCACGCAAAGATCGACGACGGCACCGTCAACTCGCGACCCACCTCGACGTCGCGCGGCTCACGGAACACGAACTGCGTGCGATCCGCATTCGTGAACTTGATCGTCCAGCGCGCGTTCGCTCCACTGCTCAACGGAAACGCGACGTCCGCGCGCCACAGTCGCGCCGACCGTGGCGGCACCGTCGCAAGGATGCTGAACCCGATCGACGTCTTGATCGGTGTGGTTACGCCAAAGGGAACGTCTCCCGCCCATTGGCGTCCCGCGTCGGCGAATAGCGCAAAGCCTCCGTCGGCAGCACCAAACACCTTCCCTAACACGTAGCGCTCCTCGAACCGGGCGACGACACGTTGGCCCCCCGCAAGCGCAGATTCTTCGTAGCCGCGCACGCCACCCTCCGGCACGCCGAGGATCAGCTGGAATGGCGTCCGTTGGCGATATCCCGCGCTCCATTCCACCGCAGTTCGATTCAGGTGGCGCGGCGAAAACTTGAGATAGTGCGTAATGCGACCCGTCGTCAGCACCCCGTCCCACTGCGAATCACCAGATCCGCGACGACCCTCACCCTGCGCCTGGATGCGCAGCGTCGCAATACCAGACGCCGCGCCGATATACAGGTCGCCCGCCATGAAGATGTCGTCCTCTTTGGCACCGAGCATTGCCAGGCTGCGCCCGAATTGCGTCCCGAGCTGGAAGCCGAGCGGGACGTCCTGCGCGGCCGTCAATGCGTCGAGCCCTTCGCGGCGAACGAAGTTGATGTCGCGTACGCCCCAGAGCACATTCGCGCGCGCAATGCGGTGCGGCAAATACGCGCGCGGCGTCTGACCGATATCGCGCAGCACCCCGTTGTCCGGCAGCAGCAGCCGGTCACCAGTCTGCTCGTCGTCGCCAGTGAGTGATGCGCCGAACAGGCTAAGACGGCCAGGCGGGCCGACGCGCACCATCGCGCCCACGTCGAAGTACGTGCGCTCGCTCGCGAGAGTGGGAATGTCGCGATTCGGCATCCGCAGCTCGACGTACCCCTTTCTCATGCCCGCGAGTGCACGCCAGGCCACACGCTGCAAGTCCGTAAGGAATGGCTGCGTTCCCTCCACGCGCCACGAGCCGCCCAAGGTCGCCCGCTCAGCCTCCACGCCAAACACCCATGGGTGGCCAAGAAACTGGTTGTCGATGCCGCGGAATGTGAACGCGTCGCGAAGTCCGTCGCCGTCGCGCCATGCGCCCGACGCAAACACACCCTGCCCCATCAGGTTCGCATTGCCCAGCAACAGGAACGAGACGTTGGGCGACCGCGCGCGCACACTGCCCCCGATCACGATGGAGACTTCATCGCTCGTGCGGACCTCGAGGTCTACGCCCCCGTGATCGTTGGGAATCACGAAGACATCAGCATCCGCGATGAATGGCTGCGCGCGGAGGATGCGCTCAGACTCCGCCCGCCGTAGCTCGGTGCACGAGTCGCCTTCATCCAGCAGCAGGAAGCGCCGGACGAGTTCCGCCTTCGTGGTCGCGTGCCATTTGCGCGCGAGGTGCGCGACCACCGGAACGCGCTGCAGGTTCGCCACCGACGGCGCTTCCGAATACACGACGATGTCATCGATCCGCTGACCCATGCAATCGGCCGTTGGACGACCGGACGGCGCAAGCATCGGCCGAACGGGCATCTCGGAGTTCTGCGCTCTCGCCGAGACGAACGGGAGTACCGCGAGCACCATTGCTCGCGGGGGAAGACGCTTCAGCACTGCGCGTTACTTGCCCATGCGCCGCTTGAGCTCGGCGAGCTTGTCCTCGGCGTCGGCCTCTCGAGCCGACCGCCTGCCCGCGCGGCTCAACGCGTCGATCTCCTCGGCCACACCGGCGCCACCGTCGAGCACCGCGTCCGCTTCCGCTCGCGCGTCGGCACCAATGCTGCTCGCCGAACCGCCAGCGCCCATGACCGCTTGTTTGAGTTCCGTCGTCATCTCGGCGACGTCACGCTCGGCAATCGCAAGCTCGGCCCCCTGGGCTTCGAGCTTTCGACGGAGAACCTCGGCGCGCTCCGCATGCGCCGTCGCGTACTTGTCCGCGAGTGCGATCGTTTCGGCGTCGTTGATCGTTGTCGCGGCTGTCTTGCGCCGACGCATGGTCTCCAGCTCACGCGTCTCGACCTCGAGTCGCTGACGGGTGATGGTCACGCCGCCGCGGAGGTCGTCCAGCCCCATTCGCGCTTGTACCAGCGTCTGCTTCATGCGCGCAAGGACAGCGCGACGCTCCTCGGGCGGAGTGGCGCGGTCCATCAAATCGTTGAGCGATTGGCGAAACGAGTCGAACATGCTTGGTTCTCGGTGCACGACGTTGACGGCAGTCCTGGGCGCTGGAGCGGCCGAATGCGAACGCTTAGGATACAGATGCCACTCTCGCCCTCGCAACCCAATTCACTCGTGACGAGACTTCCAGCCGTCGCCGTGACCGCCACGACGGAATCCATCCGCGGCGTGTTGCGCGTGCGGGCCAATGCATCGTACACCGATTCGCTGCATTCGGCCCGCTTGCGGCCCTTCATACTTCCCGTCCTCACCGCTGCCGACGCCGACGCCATGCTCGACGGAATGGACGGCTTGGTCCTCACCGGCGGCGAGGATATCGACCCCGGCCACTACGGCGCGACTGCACACCCGGCCCTTGGCGACGTTCATGCCGGGCGCGACAGCTTCGAAATTGCGCTGACGCGATCGGCGATGGCGCGCCGTCTTCCCACGCTCGCCATTTGCCGCGGCATCCAAATCGCCAACGTCGCCCTCGGCGGCACCCTCGTGCAGGACATCCCGAGCGAATGGCCCGGTGCCATCGAACATGAGGGCCAGTGGCCGCGCGACTTGCGAGTACATGGCGTACAGGTCGACGCACGCTCGCGCCTTGCACAAGCGCTCGGTACCGCAGAGCTGACGGTGAACTCGTTCCACCATCAGGCCGTCGGAACCCCGGCGCCAGGCTTGAGCGCGGTCGCGCACTCGTCTGACGGAGTGATCGAAGGCGCCGAGTGGCCCACCGGCGACTGGTGGATGCTCGGCGTGCAGTGGCATCCTGAAGAACTGACGTCGACCACTGACTCGTGGGACCGGAATCTTTTCGCTGCCTTCGCGGAGGCGTGTAACGGCAAGTCGCGCTGAGTTTGTTCGTAGTCCAGCGAGCAACGCGAGCGCGCCGATCAGCAGCGAAGCCAGCGCGCCGTCAGTTCAGCCTTCTCCAGCGCGCCTCGCTCGTCACCTGCCGCATCAAGCGATCCGCCGAGTATCGGTCTGGAAAAACCAGCGCGTCGCTGACGTCGTTCAACGCCGCGCGCAGTAACCCGAACTTCTCCGCAGCAGTCGCATAGAGCGTTGCAAGGCCGTGGTCGTCGGCCAGGCGATGATCGGCCGCGAGACGAAACCCCCGGCGACCCATCTCCTCGTAGTAATCGAGGTCCGGCCCACCACGACGCCATCGTCGTTGCTCGATGTAGTCTGGAAACACGCCGCTCAACCACAGCGCGTAGTTGCCGAGGTGTGTGCGCACGAGAAAGCTCCGCCGGCCGTCGGGATCGTCCAGATCCGCTGCGAGAGCAGCCAGCGTGTCGTACGTCTGGTCGTCTGAATCCGCGACGCGAATGGCGCGATCGCGCATGCCGAACTGCACGAACACCGACGCCACGTAATCGGCAAGCACGCGATCCTCCTCACCGAGTCGGCGCAGCGCGTGTCGTACCACCACATACGCGAACAAGGGAAGTGATGCGCATGCGCCCTGGCGTGATCGCAGCAGCGCCCCGGGGAGTCGCGGATCATCGAGGACGTCGTCGATTCCGTAATCGGCAAGCTGTCGTTCGACGACACTGAGTTCGGTGCCGGAATCGCGCGCAATGAGTCGAGCAACGAGCTCCGCGTCGCTGCGCGTAAGATGATGTCGCGTGTTCGCGAGAATCATGACTCCTCCGATGAACGGTT
>JBDTMO010000333.1:0-6473 GCA_039934235.1 bacterium
GCCATGGATACGGCGGGGCATGTGCGACCATGCTCGCAGTACCATCCGTGCCGGTCGAGGAACACGAGATGGTTGATCATCACGCCGTCGGCTCGCTCGATGACGCGGTACATGCGCTGCACGGTGGTGCCCAACCCACACTTTCGCAGCGGGTCCAACTCCCTGATCTCAACGCGAATCGCAGGCGCCGAGCGCTTGCTCACCGCTCGGCGAGCCTTCGTGTTACGTCTGACCGCTCGCATGCTAACTCGCTTGACTTTCGACACTTGCACTCCTAGACTGCGCAACGGATGTCACGTTGTTTCGGGTAATGTTCGGGATCGCCAATCTAGGGTGGACGTTTACGAATGGCAACAGAAGCTGTACTAGACATCGTCCTCGACGACCTAGGAGCCGCAGAACTCACCGTCCTCGGCAAGCGACTCGAAATTCTCCGTATTGAGCGCGGGCTTTCGAAGCAACGGCTGGCGCGCCACGCCGGAACGTCACGTCAACAGCTGTGGCGCGTGATGACCGGCAAGTCCCAGTTGACCACTTCGCTGTGTGATCGGCTCGCATCGGCTCTCGCTGTCGACTCCGCGGCAATAACGACAGGCGTGTCCGGCGCATCACAAGTCTTTGCGACATCTGGCATCGCACTCACGACGGCGCTGTCTCCCGATGTCATCATGGTCAGCGACTATTTCGCCGACTCGCGGTACGTGGGCGCGACGCTTCGTACGCTTCCCGCGGGCGATGGAGGACGTCGCCTCAAGCGCGCGCTGCTCAGCGCACTCGAGGAGCTGGCTCTCGAGACAGGTCGCGAGCTGCCGACGGAGTATATGGACATTCATCGACGCGTTCTCGCGGGCGAACTCTAAACGGCGTCGTATCCGGGTGTCACAGCGCGCGACTGTCCCACTAAATTGCGCGAATGACTGACGTCGTCGCCCTCGCTGCCGAATTACTCGCCATCCAATCGTCCACCGGATCCGAAGGGCCGGCCGTCGATTTCGTCGCCCGCTGGCTCATCGCACGCGGCTGGAACGTCACGACCCAGGAAGTCACGAAAGGGCGCGCGAACGTCTGGGCCTCGCGCGCCGGCAATGGCGTGACTTTCTCCACGCACCTCGACACCGTACCGCCGTACATTCCTCCTCGTCTCGAGGGAAAACGCCTGTATGGACGCGGCGCCTGCGACGCAAAGGGAATCGCCGCCGCGATGCTCTGCGCGGCAGAGCGGCTTGCGGAAGCCGGCGAGCAGCGCATCGACTTGCTCTTCGTCGTGGGCGAAGAGAAAGGCTCGGATGGAGCACGCGCCGCCAACCACTTGCCGGCTACGAGCAAGTTTCTCGTCAATGGCGAGCCGACGGAAAGCACGCTCGCCTCGGGCGCAAAAGGCTCCCAGCGAGTCATCGTGCGCACGCGCGGCCGAGCCGCGCACTCCGCCTACGCGGAACTCGGCGTCTCGGCCATCGAACCGATGCTGGAGCTGTTGCCCACCGCCAAGCTGCTTCCATTGCCGACAGATCCCGTGCTTGGGAAGACCACCGTGAATATCGGAACCATTCACGGTGGTACCGAAGCCAACATCATTCCCGCGCTGTGCGAATCGGAGCTCATGTTCCGCCTCGTGAGTGACGTAACGCCGTTGCGTGACGCGGTCGTAAAGTGGGCGGATGGCAAAGCGGAGCTGGAATGGGGCTCCTATATCCCTACGCAGCGCTTTCACACGATCCCCGGCTTCGAGGTCGCGCCCGTGGCATACACATCGGACATTCCGCTCCTCAGCCGCTGGGGCACACCGCTGCTTTTCGGTCCGGGCTCCATTCACGTCGCGCATACCACGGACGAGTTCATCGACGTCGATGAATTGCGCGCGGCCGTCGACGCGTACGAGCGCATTGCGCGCGCGGTGCTCGACACATGATTCACACGCCTGATCGTCGCACGCCGGTTGCGGTGCTTGGCGCCACGGGCGCCGTTGGCCAGACGTTCATCAAGTTGCTCGCAGAACACCCCTGGTTCCGTCTCGCCGAACTCGCGGCATCGGAGCGTTCCGCAGGGCGAACGTACGGGGAGGCGGCAAAATGGGTGGGCAACAGCGACATGCCAGCCGATGTGCGCGGTATGATCGTGCGCGCGTGCGAGCCAGCGGAGATCACGTCCCCAATTGTGTTCTCGGCACTCGATGCGTCTGTGGCCGGCGACGTGGAGACGGCGTTTGCCCGCGCGGGCCGGATGGTCCTCAGTAACGCGAAGAACTTTCGCATGGAGGAAGACGTCCCACTCGTCATCCCCGAAGTGAACGCCGATCACCTGGCGTTGCTCGACGCACAGCGCGCGAATCGCGGATGGAAGGGCGGTATCGTCACCAATGCGAACTGCGCGTCGATCATGGCGGTGATGCCGCTTGCGCCGCTGCACGAAGCATTCGGGATCCGAAAGCTGTTCATCGCGACCATGCAGGCGGTCTCCGGCGCCGGGTATCCCGGCGTACCGTCGCTCGACATTCTTGGTAACGTCGTACCGTACATCAAGGACGAAGAGCCAAAGATCGAGATGGAGATTCAGAAGATGCTCGGCCGTCGCGTCGACATGCGCATCGAGCCCGCACCCATCACGATCAGCGCGCACGCCAATCGGGTCGCAGTGGAAAACGGACACACGGTGTGTGTCTCGATCGAATTTGAACAGCGCGTCAGCGCCGTGGACGCCCTCGAGGTGTTACGCGCCTGGCGTGGCGACGTGTCATCGCGTGGCCTTCCAAGTTCGCCCGATCGCGCGCTGGTCGTCTCAGACCTGCCTGATCGTCCACAGCCGCGCCGCGATGTCGATGCCGGTGGGGGAATGACCGTCACGGTGGGTCGCGTGCGCGGCGACGCATTGTTCGACGTAAAGCTTGTCGCGATGGGCCACAATACCATTCGCGGCGCCGCGGGCGCATCAGTGCTCAACGCAGAACTCCTCGTGGCGACTGATCGGGTGAACAACGCGTGATCGTCTGCAAGTTCGGCGGGACATCCGTCGGCGATGCAGTAGCGATCTCGCGCACCGCGGCCATCATTGCCGGACGCCGCGACCGGAATCCAATCGTCGTTGTCAGCGCACTCGGTGGCGCCACGAACACGTTACTGCAGATCGCCGAGCAGTCGGCGAATGGGCATCTGATTGGTGCGCTGCGTGCCGTCGAAGGACTGCGTGACCGGCACCTGGCGCAGGCAGAAACGCTCCTCGGCAACGATCCAGCGATGTGCGCCGATATCTGCGGTGAGCTGTCCGCCATGTTCGACGAGCTCGCGGCACTCGCGGAAGCCTTGAAGACGTTGGGCGACCTGACGCCTCGCTCGCTGGACGCCATCGCATCGCTTGGCGAACAGTTGTCGTCTGTCCTCGTCGTGGCCGCATTGCGCCGTCATGGCCTGAATGCCGAGCATGTGGACGCGAGGCATATCATGATTACCGACGCGCAGTACACGCGTGCCGAACCGCAATCGGACGCCATTGCGGAAGCGGCGCAGCGGATCATCATGCCGATCGTGCGCGCGGGCAGGATTCCCGTCCTGGGAGGATTCATCGGATCGGCGCAGGGCAGCGGTGTCACGACGACGCTCGGGCGTGGTGGGTCCGACTACAGTGCGTCGCTCGTGGGCGCGGCGCTGCAGGCGGAGGCCATCGAGATCTGGACGGACGTCGACGGCATGCTCACGGCCGATCCTCGCGTTGTGCCGGACGCGCGGCTCATCGAACGCATCGGTTTTGACGAAGCGTCGGAGTTGGCATCGTTTGGTGCGAAGGTGCTGCATCCCAACACGATTTCCCCGGCCGTGATGCGTGGCATTCCGGTGTGGGTACTCAACTCCATGCGGCCCAAGGGTTCAGGCACGCTCATCACGTTCGACTCTCCGCGGCGTCCCGTTACCGCGATCGCGGGAAAGAGTGGAGTGACGCTGGTGAAGGTTCGCAGCCCGCGCATGCTGCTGACCGAGGGGTTCCTGCGCACGATGTTCGAGGTGTTCGAGCGTCATCACACGTCTGTTGATGTCGTGGCGACGTCGGAGGTGAGCGTTTCGGTGACGATCGATGATGCGTCGCGGCTCGAGGCGCTCGTCGTTGACTTGCGTGCGCTCGGCGACGTGACGATGGAGCGCAATCGAGGAATTGTCTCCATTGTCGGCAATGGGTTGAGCGACGGCGGAACCGCCATGGCAACGGCGCTGTCTGCCATCGGAGACCTCCGCGTGCACATGTTGTCGCTGAGTTCGAGCGGGATCAACCTGACGATTGTTGTCGACGGCGCGCAGGTAAACCCGGCGATGCAGCGACTGCATGCGGCGTTTTTCCCGGATGCATCATGACGACAGGTTTGCGAGTTGCGTTGATCGGCATGGGCAAGATGGGACGAGCGCTCGCGCTGCTTGCACCGGAGCGCGGATTCACCGTCGTCGCCGAGATCGATCCCGCGAACGCCACGGCTGGCCTCATCACGCGCGAGACGCTGCACCAAGCCGACGTCGCGATCGAATTCACCGTGCCTGCGGCCGCACCATCCAATATCCGAGCATGCCTTGCTGCCGGATGTCCAGTCGTCGTCGGCACGACGGGTTGGTACGATCAGTTACCTGGGGTGCGCGCAGACGTCGAGCGCGCCAAGGGAGCGCTCCTTGCGGCGCCAAACTTCTCGGTTGGCGTTGCCATCTTTGATCGTGTCGTTGCCGAGGCAGCGCGGTTGTTCGGCCTGGTACCAGGATTCGATGCGCACATGATCGAAACGCATCACAACGAAAAGAAGGATGCGCCGTCGGGAACAGCTGGTGCGCTGGCCCACTCCGCAGAGGCGGCACTCGGCAGGCCCATTCCGATTGCCAGTGTGCGCGTTGGTTCGGTGCCCGGAACGCACGAGCTGATTTTCGATGCGCCGTTTGAGCAGGTTCGCCTGGTGCACGAAGCACGCGACCGCCGCGTGTTTGCCGAAGGCGCATTGGTTGCGGCGGGCTGGCTGGTCGGCCGCGTTGGGGTGTACGGCATGCAGGACGTTCTTTCCACGCCACGGGCGGGAGCGCAATGATGGACACAAAGCTGGTCGGCTGCGGAACAGCGCTGATCACTCCGTTCACGAGGCGCGGCGAGGTTGATGTGCGCGCCCTGCGGAGCTTCGTCGATTGGCAGCTCGACGAAGGAATCGATTTCGTCGTACCGTGCGGGTCCACGGGTGAAGCCGCAACGATGTCGCTGGAGGAACATCGGCGTGTCGTGGAGATCACCGTCGAACAGGTGCGTGGACGCGTGCCTGTCGTTGCCGGTGCCGGCTCCAACGACACCGTGAAGGCGATCGAAATCTCGCGGCTCATGCGCGAGGCGGGCGCTACCCACTTGCTGCACGCGTCGCCGATGTACAACAAACCGCCGCAGCGCGGCATCGTCGCGCATTTCACCGTGATTGCCGATGCCGTCGAACTGCCCATCGTCATCTACAATGTGCCGGGACGCACCGGCAGTAACGTCGAGGCGGCAACGACGCTGGAACTCGCCGGACATCCGCGCATCGTGAGCGTGAAGGAAGCCTCGGGCAACCTCGGGCAGATCACTGATTGTATTCGGGGCACGCCAGCAGGGTTCTCCGTGCTGTCGGGCGACGACGAGCTCACGCTGCCGATTCTCTCGCTCGGTGGAGAGGGACTCATCTCCGTTGTGTCGAACGTCATCCCGAAGCTCATGACGGAGCTCGTCCGTCTCGGGCGTGAAGGGAAATTCGATCACGCGCAGCAGTTACACATGCGACTCCTTCCGTGGATGCGCGCCGCGTTTGTCGAGTCCAACCCGATGCCGGTGAAGGCCGCCCTCGCAATGATGGGCCGATGTGAAAACATCCTTCGGTCTCCCCTCGTGCCCTTGGTTGCGTCAAAGGAATCCGGCGTTCGCGAGGTCCTGCGGACCCTGGGAGCGATGGCATGACGTCAGCCACAGGACGAACACTCGACGACGAGTTCATTGCAGGCCTGCTGCGTTATGCAGACACGCCGGCTGGTGAGCCGTTGCCGCACGATGCGGAGTACGTTGTCGACGCACTGCTTGGCGCCCTGGAGCGCGGGGCGGTACGCGCCGCTGAGCGCGGCGATGATGGGACGTGGCGCGCGGTGTCGTGGGTCAAGCGCGGGATCCTGCTCGGATTCCGGGTCGGCCGCGTGGTTGACATGTCGTTAGGCGGTCATCACGGTGAGACGCGCCTGGGTTTCTTCGACAAGCATACGTATCCACCGCAACCGATGACCGCGGAGAATGGTGTGCGCATCGTGCCGGGCGGATCATCGGTGCGCCGCGGAGCCTATCTCGCTCCCGGCGTCGTGTGCATGCCACCCATGTACGTGAACGTCGGCGCATGGGTTGGTGCAGGAACAATGGTGGATTCACACGCGCTCGTTGGCTCCTGTGCGCAAATTGGTGAGCGCGTACACCTGAGCGCCGCCGCGCAAATCGGCGGTGTGCTCGAGCCA
>JBDTMO010000334.1:0-6470 GCA_039934235.1 bacterium
GCACAAAGACGAGAAATGCGCCGGAGCCACAGGCAGGATCGAGCACGGTAAAGTTCCGCAGGCGCGCACGAAGTCGCTCCGACACATCGGCCTCGACGCGTTCGCCTCGAAGCGCAGATCGAATATCGTCGCCACTCAGCTCGTTACGACCCAGCGCCGTGATGAGCGCCTTGTCGGTAACGTGCGCGACCATCGCTTGCGGAGTGTAAAACGCGCCACTCACTCGCCGCTCTCGCGCAGCCATCAACGACTCGAACGCTCGGCCAAGCATTTCCGGATCGATGGCCGCTTCGGTCCAATCTGCGTGACCCTCGCGTGCCGTAAAGCGATGGGCGCCGAGCAGTTGTCCGAACAGCGCGCCCATTGCGTCATCGGAGAAGCGCGCTGCCGAATAGCGGCGCTCGAGGGCATTCTTCGAAAACAGGCCTCCGTTGAGAAAAGGAATCGCTCCGAAGTGCTTCGCGACGTCAGAGCGATTGCGCAACGGCGTGTTCAGCGTACCAAAGAACAGCGGCAGCAACACTCGACGATGAAAGCGTCCGCCAGACGCCATGCAGGCATCGAATTGGTGCGCGAGAAAGGCGTGATCGTCGTTCAGCCAACCCTTTGCTTCCAGGAACGACAGAAACAGCAGCCGCGAGACACACAGCAACGCGAGGTCAGCACGATCCGTGGCACTGCCGATGTCGAGCGAATCTGCGAGCGCGCGCACCCGCTGTTCGAGAATGCGGTAGAAGCGGCGCGACAGCGCTTCGCGGCCGAGCAATTCGCACCAGCGCGTATGCACGAGCAGGTCGTCACCGCTGCTGGACGCCGCGAGCAAGCACAGGGCTTCTGCGTCGCTCGCGACGATATTCGTGCGGCGCGCCACCAGCGCGACAACCCGGGGTGCTCGATGGACGGTGGACCAGCAGGCGACGCCGACCTCCGCCCCGCCAGCCGCAGCGCCGATGACGAGCCACAACACGTGCGTCGTTCGGGCGCTCAGTGCCGCAGCCAGGCGCGTGAACAGGGCGCGCAGCGAGACTTCGTCTGGCGCATCGATGAGGAGCGCGCGAAGTGCGCCGCGACCACGGACGATGCACGCGTCGCTGACCTCGGGAGGAAGGCCGAGGCGCCTGGCAGCGTCTGCGTCTACGGGAAGCGCGACGGGATCGAAGGCCAGGAGGGCGGCAAGCGCAAGCCGGCCATCGCCCGAATTGGCGGCGGACAACTGCTCGGCGGCATGACGGAGAGTGGGCACCCGTGCACCCTACCGGGCAGCAGGCGATGCACCGTCATCGTGCTATTGCATCGCGTAAGCACTCTATTGCAATGAACTCCTGGCTGGCGACAGCTTCAAACCAATGCACGGAGAGCCATGTCAAACGAGCGCCTTTCGCCTTATTCACGTGCTTGAGATCGGAAAATCCATGATGAGACTGAACAACTCGCTCGGCGTAGCATGCCTCGCGCTGCTCGTCCTCACGATCCGCGGTCCGTTCATCGACGCGCAGGCATCGTCGTCATCGACGCTGAGTGCCGCCGAGCTTCAAGCTGACTTCGCGGTACTGCGGAATGCGCTCGAGGAAGCACACGGAGCGCTCTACCGATTCACGCCCAGACCGGAGCTGGACAAGCAGTTTGACCAGGCCCGCGCGCGGTTGAACGCGCCGATGTCGCGATTCGGATTCATCGAACTCGTGTCTGCAACAATCGCCGACATTCACGACGGACATTCTCGTCTCGAGTACGACTCGGCCACATCATCAGCATTGGCGCGCGCACGCCTATTCCCGCTGCGTCCTGCGGTCGAAGGCTCCCGGCTCATCGTGCAGTTGAACGATACGCCCAGTGACACGATGATTCGACCCGGCATGGAGATCATCAGCGTAAACGGCCATCGCGTCGACGAACTCGTCTCGCGAATGCTGCCGGCGATATCGGGCGATGGGTTCATCGAGACCGGAAAACGAAGGAGGCTCGCTCGAGGCTTCGGCCAGCTGTACTGGTTGTTTGTCGAGCGGGCGGACACGTTTGCCATTGTCGCCCGCGATTCGGCGGGACGCACGGTGAGGGCGACCTTATCCGGCGTGCTCGACGCAGATCGCGACAGGAACGGCAATGCCGTAAACGCGCCATTGCGAGCGAAGCTCGCGCAATTGACTTCATCGCAAGCCAATGTCTCACTCCGGTTCCTGAGCGATCCTGAGGTCGCGTATCTGCGGGTTCGCGCCTTTGATGGCCAGGACTATCCGCGGTCAATCGACTCGATATTTGGTGTCCTTCGCCAGCGCGGCGCCAAGGCGCTGGTGCTCGATCTCCGCGGAAATGGCGGCGGTGTCGACATGTACGGCGCACACCTCGTGTCACAGTTCGTCGATAAGCCGTTCCGCTACTTTGATCGCATTCACCTGACCACCATCAAGCCGTCGTTCGCCACGTGGTTACCGCGGACATTCGATGAGGTTCGCAACGGCACCGTGCCCGATCCTTCCGGTGGCTTTCTGGTGACACCAAGCCTGCACCCGGGTGTCGCCGAGCAATCGCCCGCGGCGAATGTGTTCGCCGGACGATTGTATGTGCTGATTGACGGCGGCTCGTTTTCCACAACCGCCGACGTCACCGCCAAACTGCGCGACTTGGGGCGAGCGACATTCATTGGCGAAGAAACGGCGGGCGCGTACGAAGGCAACACGTCCGGACTCAATGCGCTCGTCGTGCTGCCGAATTCCGGTTTACGCCTGAAGGTCGAGATGTACGGCTATTGGAACGCCGTGTCACCGAGGGAGAAGGGAAGAGGGACCATTCCGGATCATGTCGTGCCGGAACGCGTCGCCAATCTTCTTCGCGGTATCGACGCGGCGTTGGAGAGCGCACTCGCAATGGCAAGGACGGATCTCGCTGGCAAGCGTGAGTGACATGCTCGCCAGCGACGGTCGACCGCACTGATCACGAGTTCATCAAGTCGTTCGCCAACTCTTGAAGCCCAAGCGTCACCTTCTGGTCGCTCTGGCCCCAGAACGAAACCGTCGCCGTATCACCGCTGCCATCGATCGTGATCTTGTACACGTACCGCGCCCCCGTCTTCTCCGTCAGCTTCACCAGCTTCCACATGGGATCGTACATCGCCATCCCGTAGCTAACGCGATTGTCGATGTAGCTCAGCGGAAACAGCACGAATCCACCAACGGCCAGCGCCGGCGACGTCGGAGCCGAGTTCAACGTGTTGGGTCCCTGGAGCGCCGTGATCTTCGTGCCCTCCGGCACTGGACCATTCGGCTTCGCCATCTGGATGACCTTGAGCATGTCCGTCGTGATCGCCATCACGCACCTCGTTCGAGTTGTTTGGTCGTTGCCTGCGAGGCATATCAGCGGCGTCGCCGACTGCCAATGTCAGCTTTACGCGGCGTGGCCGTAAGTGCAGGGAAGCCACCAAGTCGTGGGCCGGTCTTAGGTCACCACGTAGTCGCGCTCCTTCCACTGCACGCGCGACCCCCGCACAATCGATCGCAGCGCGATATAGAGCACCATCAGCGCTCCGAGTGGATACAGCACCGCGTACAGCGGCGAAAGTCCGAGCAGCGCGTAAACGAGTACCCACCATGCGAGGCCCGCCGTCGTCCCGATGGACGACCACAGCAGCGCGCCAGGTCCTAGAACGCCAATCAGCGACAGCGCGAGTACCAATGGAGGAGCCAGCACCAGGAGCGGTGGCGACAGCAACATCAGCGGATAGATCGCACGGCCAAACCTTCCGAAGGGCGCCGTGTCTCGGCCGCCGGCATAAATATTCTTGCCCCATCCGTCCACCACTTCGCGGAGGGACGTGTACATGCGCGTGGAAAGCTGCGTCCTGCCAAGGACGAGGTACGATCTTTTACCCTCGCGGAAATAGAGCTGTGCCAAGGCCAGATCCTCGGCCACCTTGTGTCGCACCGCGCCGTGGCCGCCGAGATCCTGATAGCCGTTGCGCAGTACGAAGAGGCATTGCCCGTTTGCAATCTTTCCCGTGGCGCGCCGCGATTCGTTCACCGATTCCGTCCCGCCGTAATTCATCAGCATCATGCAGAACACCTGCGGCTGAATCACGCGTTCCCAGAACGTCCCGAGCTCCTGTGAGCCCGCCACGCTCATGAGGTCCGCGTCGCGCAAGCGCATCATGTTCACGACGCGCGGCACAAGGTCGGGCGACTGTTCCGTGTCTGCGTCGAAGAATGCGATCACCTCGCCGGTGCTCTCCGCGGCGCCCGCGGCACACGCCCACTGCTTGCCAAACCAATCCACCGGAAGCGCGGGAGGAACGATCACGCGGAGACGCGTGTCCTCTACCGCAAGTCGCTGGAGAATCTCGCCGGTTTCGTCCGTCGAGTGATCGTCCACCGCAACGACCTCGAGCCGAGGATAGCGCGCCGCGAGCGCCGAGCGTACGCAGCGCTCGATATTGCGCGCTTCGTTCCGGGCAGGAATCACGATCGATACACGCGGCGCCCCGGCCGCCACGTCCACAGGCACTTCGTCGAGCGAACGTGAATGCGCGGCGCGGATGATCGTTACGATGGGCACGATGACCCAGGGCGCCGCGAGCGCAAGCGCGAAGAGAGATATCACGTTCGAAAGATGACGTGTTGGCTGGCTCCGTGCGCGCAGCGCTCCACGCGCTCCGGATGTTTCAACTGCGGCAACGCAGGTCCCATTTCGGGGCTCTCATTGAATTGAGTTGCCCCGCGGCGCAGCGTTCTCTACGTTGAGAAAAATGCGACTTCCTCCACCTCTCGCGCCCGGTGCGCGCGTCGCCCTCATTGCACCCGCTGGACCACTGCGCTCGCCCGACGCCATCAACGACGCCGCGGCACAAGCACGATCATTCGGATGGGAGCCGGTCGTCGGCGAACATGCCGCGGCACGCATGGGCTATTTCGCCGGAAGTGACGCGGATCGTTTACACGATCTCAACCACGCGCTGGCCGACGACGCCATCGATGGCATCTGGTGCCTTCGCGGCGGATACGGAGTCATGCGTCTCCTCGAGGGCGTCGACGTCGACGCAGTGCGTACACGCCCACGAACCTTGATCGGCTACTCGGACATCACCGCGCTCCACGCAGCACTCGGCGGCGCCAGCCTCGTGACGTTTCATGGTCCGCATGCGGCGTTGGCGCTCTCGCCGTTTTCCCGCAACTCCTTCGAGCGCGCGGTGGTGGCTCACCGCGATCCGTGTGGAAACGCACCCGGAGCGCGCACCGTGCAGACGGGGCGCGCCGAGGGACGGCTCGTTGGCGGAAACCTGTCGCTGCTCGCTTCACTGTGCGGCACGCGTTTCGCCCCGGACTATACCGATTCCATCCTCGTCGTCGAAGACATTGGGGAGCCGACGTATCGCATCGATCGCATGCTGTGCCAACTCGCACTGAGCGGCGCGCTCGCCCGCGTCGCAGGCATCGCATACGGACAATTCACCGAAGGCACCGAACCCGGCGACGCAAGCTCGCGTGACCTGGACGACGTCCTCCGCGAAGCGGCTGCCATAGCTGGGGTACCCGCCGTCGCCGGTATTCCGCTTGGACACATCGACGACCAGTGGACGATTCCTCTTGGCGCGATGGCTGAACTCGACGCCGACACGTGTACGCTTCACGTTGCGCTCGCATGAGCGCGTATTTGTTCGGGACTGCAGGCACTCATTGGAGATACGAATGAAGAGCGGCACTGATCTGGTCAACGAAGCCAAGAGCCGCATCCGGCAGGTGAATACTGCGGAAGCCCTGGCACTGCACGCACGCGGCGGCGCGGTCTTCCTCGACGTTCGTGACTTGCAGGAGGTCAACCTTGGCAAGATTCCGGACGCAGTTCACATCTCGCGCGGAAATCTCGAAACGAAGATCGAGGCGATCATTCCTCGCGAGGCGGAGATCGTGATCTATTGCGCGAGCGGCAACCGGTCTGCCTTTGCCGTGGAGACGCTCACACAGATGGGGTATTCAAACGTGTGCTCCCTTGCCGGTGGCTTTCGCGGTTGGGCCGAGTCTGGCGGGGACATCGACGGATGAGTGCGGGCGCGCCCCACGCTGTGGCATGACGCAAACGCAACTCGACCGGCTTGCGGCACATCCGCTGATCGCACGATTCACTCATGCGATGACCGAACATCCCGCACGCGAGATCGAGGCGGTGGGTCCCGTTCGGCTGGCCGCGATCCTCCTCGTGCTACGCGCGCGTGAGGACGGAGAGCCGGAACTTCTGATGATCAAGCGTGCGGAGGCGAAGGGCGATCCGTGGAGTGGGCACATCGCGTGTCCTGGCGGACGCATGGAGCCCACGGATCGCAATCTCGAGGTGACGGCCGTGCGCGAAACCTGGGAGGAAACCGGCATAGATGTCACGCGCGATGGGCGAATTCTCGGTCAACTCGACGACTTGAGCCCGCGCTCCCCGCTGCTTCCGCCGATCATCATCCGGCCGTTTGTCGCCATCGTGCGGTCTGACGTCGA
>JBDTMO010000335.1:0-6459 GCA_039934235.1 bacterium
CGCCTCCGCGCTCGACACGCCAGCGTAATCCGCGCAGCAGGCGTGCGGTGATCGTGCGAGTCGCGCGCACCTGTTCGTAGGCATGTGCCAGCGCATCCACCTGTTCGAGTGGGTCGCGTCGCTCGATACGAACGATCTCCCGCGGGCGCACGGGGCGTGGCGCCACAGCGAGCAGCAGCACGATTGCCGCAAGCACGCACATCAGCAACGCGCGCCCAACTGGATGATCGACCAGAAATTCGGCGGTCACGCCGAACACGCTCGTGCGAGTGCCAAAGCCCTGATGGTACTCGTCGAAGGCGATAGTCGTGCGCGCCGTTGGTCCTCCCGCGCGCAGCCACTCGAGCATGCTTACGGCAACGACGTCGGCACCCCACACGCAGTGTCGTAATACATCGTTCCGCAGCAAATCCGGATCACCGGCGACGATAACGCGCCCCTTCCCCAACGAGAATCCAACGGCCGCATCGCCGGGATCCGGGCCGATATCATTGTCGCGCGCCAACGGAGCGAAATGAACCTCTGCGCGCTGCGGATTGCGCAGCCATCGAACCCCAGTCAGGTGCACCTTTCCATCGGCCCAGAGCGCGGGCGTCATATCGAGCCGATGACTGCACTCGCTCCGCGCAGGTTCATACGGAGACATGATGCCAGCCACCCTGAGATGCGTGACGCCAAGCGAATCGGTCAACGGCGTGCGCTGGTCGGCGACGACGAGCAGTGCGTCGCCACCACGGACCGCCTCCAGATAGCGGTGCGCCTCGATCGTCGTGACCGGGATCGCGGGAGCGAGCACGGCATGGATGGTCTGGCCATCCGCGGCGACGGGTGCAGGCAGTGTGTCATTGCGTATCGCGCGCCAGCCGAGACGCACCGACATGTCGTGCAGCACCTGCGCGCCGAGCGAGCCGGCAAGATGTGATGAGAGTCGAGGATCGCCAAAGCGCCCGGACGTCGCCTGCGGCGTGATCAGCGCGACAATGACAGCGACCGTGCCGACGATGGGCAGCATGACAGCCGGTCGCGTCCACCATTCCCTGGCACGCGGGAAGTCGGTTGGCGGCGTCATGCGGCCCGGGCTCTTAGGCGGAATACCATGCTGAGCTCGCGGAGTTCTCCGAGGGACGCGGCGTCCGCGCGGCCATGGCCGTAAACAACGACGTCAAACCGCCGCGTGAACACTCGAAATGGCGCTAACGATGCCGAGCTGCGCCGGCGGAGTTCGCGCGCATAGTCGCCGCTCGTCTTCGACGGATCGAGGCGAAGTCGTTCCTGTGTGCCGAGCGCGAGAATGACCCCACGATAAAGCGCGTGCGCGGCATCCTCGAATCGTCCCTCCGCCGCAAGCGCGTCTGCAGACGCCCAGGGATCATCCGTCGACGACGTGCCGCGCCGGTGAGCGACGCGGTGGGCATGGTCGTCTCGTGCGCTCGCGGCGATCACCAGCCGAACGACGACGAACAGCACGATCAGCGCGACGAACGCCAACGCAATGACCCGACTGGACGGGCCGTGCCCGAACAGCTTCACCAGACGCTCGTACAAATCGAGGAACCAGAGCAGCATTCGATCTGCGAGTGAGCGCTGCAGTGAACGCTGAAATGCCGGATCGCGCAACACCGCCTGCACGGTGTCGTGCACCGCCGCTGCCGGCCAGCGACGCTCTGCGCTTTGCAGCAGGAGGATGTTGATGTTCAGCGGTTGGCCGGCTCCGTGGGAGCCACGGCTCCCAACTCCTGCGCCATGAGCTCGATGTCGAGCCCTTCACTCTGAATCCGTGCGTCGTAGTAAAGGAGGCACTCCGTGATCGCGATGACCGGATACGCGAGGATGGTGTAGAACGCGCCGAACACCACTTGCAGCACAAAGTTGCCAGACAGCGCGCTGAGAATGCTGACGCCAGCGGCGATCACCCAATAGATGATCGCCACGAGCCCGAGCGTGCTGAGGATGTGTTGCTTGCGGCCGTCGGACAGAACGCTCGTTCTCGAAAAGGCCTGCGATAGACTGGCGTCTTCGAGAATGATTGTCGGCGTCAGGGCGAAGAACCGCGCCGCCACGTAAAGCGCGCCGACAAGAAAGCACATGAATCCGACCACGAGCAGTATGTAGCGCAGCACGGCAGCGAGCATCACACGAGGCAGTCTCGGCAACGCTCGGCGCACTGCGCCCGCGACGTCGACGGTCTCACCGAGATAGGCCTGCGACGCGCACGTCATGATGACGGCGCTCATCAGCGCGAACGTGAGCCAGACGCCAATACCTGCCATTAGTCCTATCAACCAGGCTGCGCCAGGACCTCCGTCGGGATTGGCGAGTCTGCCCGCCAGTTTTTCGGGATCGCCAATCCACAGCAGTTCGAGCACGAGCCACGGCAGGTAGGCCAACGCCGAGCACATGACGAATTGGCTATAGTGCGCCTTCAGTATCTGGAACGCGGCGTCGACAATCTCAGAAGCCTTCCGTGGACGCAGCGCCGAGGTTGCCACTCAGGATGTCCTGCCGAGTGCGCGCTTCCGCGCTCGAACAGCGATGACGAACCGCTGCGCGTCGTCCGAGCTGAAGGACTCGAGCACGTCCTTGTGATCCACATTGACCTTTGAGAAGCCCTCCTGCGGCTTTCCATTCCAATCGAAGACCAGCTTCTTGCCGTCGTAACGGACGTCCTTCACATCCGACAGCGCAAAGATGACTCGCGTACCGAGCGCATTCTGCACGGTACCCTTCACCATTTTCTCGATCTGCGCGCCGAACTCCGAGCCTTGCACTTCGTTCGTACCCATGTCTCGGCGCACCTTGGCAAGCGTCTTCTGAGACAACCCGCCGCTGATCGAATCGCCGATGAGCGCGAGGTCCACACCGCTGTCGACGCTCGTGATCCGAATGTCGCCTTCCTTCAGCGGCGCATTGGCCGCGGCAGTGTCGGTCGTGCGGCTGAGCCGCATCGGGACCTTTGCTTCGTCGTCTTCGTGATGACAGGCTGCAGTGACGACGACGACGGACGCGAGAACGAACAGCAAGGGAGATACGCGCACGGATCACTCCACTGTGACTGATTTGGCCAAGTTTCGTGGCTGGTCCACGTTCAGCCCGCGCTTTGCCGCGATGTAGTACGCGAGCAACTGAAGTGGAATCGCCGAGAGCACCGGGTTCAGCATGTCGATCGTTTCCGGAACACGGAATTCGTAGTCGATAATGCCCGCCAGTGCGGGCTCGTTGCGGCTCGTGATCGCGATTACTCGCCCGCCACGCGCCTTCACCTCCTGAATGTTGGATACGAGCTTGTCGAACACAGAATCATGCGGCGCGATGAACACGACCGGCATTTCCGCATCGATCAACGCGATAGGACCGTGCTTCATTTCCGCGGCCGGATAGCCCTCGGCGTGGATGTAGCTGATCTCCTTCAACTTGAGTGCGCCCTCGAGGGCAACCGGGAAGTTGTATCCCCTGCCGAGGTAGAGGAAATTCTTCGCTTCCACAAATGCTTCGGCAATCTTCTCGATCTCGGGAGCGCGATCCAGAATAGTCTGGATCTGCTCGGGCAGCTTTTCCAGCGCCTGGGTAATCTGTCGTCCCTGCACCACGGACATCGTGCGCAGCCTGGCAAGCTTCAGCGTGAGCAGGGCAAGCGCGACCACCTGACTCGTGAACGCCTTCGTGGACGCAACACCGATTTCGGGTCCGGCGTGCAGGTAGATGCCGCCATCGTCTTCGCGGGCGATCGTTGAACCGACCTGGTTGACGAGCCCAAGGGTCTTGGCGCCGCGACGCTTGGCTTCGCGCATCGCCGCGAGCGTGTCGGCCGTTTCGCCCGACTGCGAGATCACGATGCACAGCGTCCGCTCGGTGACGATGGGATTGCTGTACCGGAACTCCGACGCGTATTCCACTTCACACCGAATGCGTGCATGCTCCTCGATCATCATCTTGCCGATGAGCGCACTATGCCAGCTCGTGCCGCACGCGGTGATGATGATGTGGTCGAAGTGCTGGAGTTCTTCCTTGCTCAGGTTGAGTCCACCGAGCTTGGAGAATCCATCGTCATCCACGGAGCGCCCGCGCATCGTGTTCTGGATGGTCTGCGGCTGCTCCATGATTTCCTTCAACATGAAGTGCTCGTACCCGCCCTTTTCAATCTTGTCGAGATCCCAATCGATCCGGTTCACGCGCTTCTTGATCGTCTGCGCATTGAGGTCCATCACGCGATAGCCGTCCTTCGTCAACACGGCCATCTCGCCGTCGTCCAGGTACACAACGTGACGGGTGTGTTGGAGAATCGCGGCGACGTCGCTGGCGATGTAATTCTCTCCCTCGCCAAGTCCGATGAGCAGCGGGCTGCCCTTCCGCGCGGCAACGAGCTTTTCGGGATCCTTCGAGGAGATCACGGCAATGCCATACGTTCCTTCCACCAGCGCGAGGGCATCGATCACGGCGTCTTCCAGGTTGCCGTCGAATGCCGCCTCGATCAGGTGCGCGAGCACTTCGGTATCAGTCTCAGAAACGAACGTGTGACCGGTCTTCTGCAGCATCGCGCGCAGCGGTCCGTAGTTCTCGATGATGCCATTGTGCACGACGGAAATCGTGCCGGTGCAATCATGATGCGGGTGGGCGTTGCATTCGTTCGGCGGACCATGCGTCGCCCATCGTGTATGCGCGATGCCGACGTTGCCCTTGATGGGATGGTTCTCGATCGCGGCCTCGAGCATGGCGATCTTGCCCTTCGCCTTGCGCGTCTCCACGCCCGCACCATTCATCAGCGACACCCCCGCTGAATCGTAGCCGCGATACTCCAGGCGCTTCAGCCCGTCCACGAGAAGCGTCGTCGCGTTCTTCGTGCCTACGTATCCGACAATTCCGCACATAATTGCTGTCCTTGTTGAGAAATACTGCCAATGAATGTTTGCTGCGACGCTCGCCGCTTTGCTCAGCGGCCAAGCGCGTCGAGTGGCTCACGGGACCGGCGGACCAACTCGCGCGCCGCGGCTTCGTCCGGCGCTTCGGCAATGACTCGAACGATGGGCTCGGTACCTGACGGACGAATGTGAACCCACCGATCCAGCCACGATAGTCGTAGCCCGTCCTGCGTATCGACCGTGGCGTCCGGAAACGTCGAGCGCAGCGCCGCATACACCGTATCGAGGCTCGCGTTCGGGCGGTCCAGCTTGTCCTTCACGATCGCGTACGAGGGCAAGCTCGCGACGAGGGCACTCAATGGACGACCTTCTTCCACCAATAGTTGCAGAAGGAGGGCCGCGCCGATTGGCGCATCGCGCCCAAGATGCACGGCGGGGAGAATCACGCCGCCATTTCCCTCTCCGCCAATGGGCGCATTCAGCTCTCGCATACGAACGGCGACGTTGACTTCCCCCACCGGCGTACGGACCGCTTCGACGCCCGCGTCGCGGGCCGCATCGTCAATCATCAGGCTGGACGATAGGTTGGTCACTACCGGTCCCTTTTGGTGGCGGAGGACGAGCCGAGCCGCCAACGCCAACGTGTATTCCTCGCCAACCGCTCGGCCCTCGTCGCTCACGAGCGCGAGACGGTCGACGTCCGGATCCACCGCGAAGCCGATATCGACGCCGGACTCCACGACGAACTTCTCGAATTCGCGCAGATTCGCCGGAATCGGCTCTGGTTCGCGCGGAAAACGACCGTCGGGCTCCATGTTCATGCCGACGACTTCGCAGCCAAGCCGGGCGAGCAACGCCGGCATGACCGTGGCGCCGGCGCCCCGCACGCAGTCGAGCGCCACCTTGAATCGGCGGGCGCGAATGGCTTCCACGTTCAGGTACGGAATGGCGAGCACCGACTCGATGTGACGGCGCGCCACGTCATCGTCCTGCGTCACGCCGCCGATCTTGTCCCACGTCGCGTGAGGAGTTCCCGTCTCCACCAGTGCGCGCATGGCAGCGCCTTCACTGGCCTCGAGGAACAGTCCGCTCGAGCCAATGCACTTGAGCGCATTCCATTCGATAGGATTGTGGCTCGCGGAGAGCATCAGCCCGCCCGCAGCGTGGTGGTACTCCACCGCCAGCTGGCAGCCCGGAGTGGTGGTCAGCCCGATGTCGATCACGTCACAGCCCACGAGCTGAAGCGTGCCAACAACGATGCGATGAAACATCGGGCCCGACACTCGGCTATCGCGGCCCACGACGATCGATCGCGACGGATTGTTCGCGATGGACCATGCACCGAAAGCAGCCGCATATCGCGCGACGACCTCCGGCGTGAGCGCATCGCCCACGCGACCCCGAATTCCGGACACGCCCACCATCAGCCCTTCTACGCTGCCACCCTGCGCCATGACGCCTCCACGAGTCAGAAGCCGAAAGCTATTCGGGTCAACTATTCAGACAAGCGCGAAAAGCCGCTTGTCCACGAGCGATCTCGCCCGATAACTTCGGTGTGTGCCGGATCGTGGCGGCGTCGCTGAAGTCTCACCTCCTCCTCTCC
>JBDTMO010000336.1:0-6458 GCA_039934235.1 bacterium
ACGACGTAGTACTCGGCGATCCACCGGCACAGCGCGAGCATCGGTTCGTCCATCACCGGCGCGTCGTCGGGTGCGGAGACGACGTTCTTCAGCTTCATCCCCTCGCGCGGCGCGGCAATGCCGATCACGATGCCGAGCTCGTTCTTGTTGCGAAACGGAACGACGACGCGTGATCCGGCCGCGATGCTTCCCGTCATTCCTTCCGGCACGCGATACGTGAAGGTGCGGAAGAGTGGCAGCGCGAGGGCAACGTCGATCAGTGTCATGGATAGCCGTAAAATAGCGATCCGTGCGCGATGTCGGGCGTTTGCGGTAGCGTTCCGAACTGCGTTGGGCGGAGTCAAACTGCGTTGAACTGACTCAACGCGGATTTGCGCGGATTGGGCGGATCCTCACGGATTGCTCCTTTCGGCGGCATGATGTCGGCGCGATACCACCCCGTCATCCCGCACTCGCGAAGCGGGTGTCGGGATCTATCATCGCGGCCCGGTGAACCGGCCATGCGCGGCGTATCGTGGATCCCGACACGAGCGGTCGCTCGTGCGGGATGACAGTGCGGCGTTGCGGTCACCGGTCGCTTCCATTCGACCAACGCCTGACCAATCGCTGTACCTATGCGCTCGTAACTCCCAGCCCCGGCGCGGACGGCAACCGAATCACGCCACCATCGATCGTCGCACCAACGTATGGATCGTTCGAGACCAGCGCCGCGCCGTCGAGATCTGCGCAGTCGAGCAACGGCGCAAAGTGCGCCGCGGCCGTGATGCCGAGCGAGCTCTCGATCATGCAACCGGACATGACGAGCATGTCGTGCGCGCGCGCGGTGGCGATCATCCGCAGCGCTTCGCGCAGGCCACCGCACTTCGCGAGCTTGATGTTGATGCCATCCACGACACCCGCAAGCTTGGGAATGTCGCCGGACACCAGGCAGCTCTCATCGGCGACGATCGGCAGCGACGAGCGGTCGCGCACGAAGCGGAGCCCATCGAGATCGCCCGGATGCAACGGTTGCTCCACGAACTCGACGCCGAGCTCCTGCAAAAGCGGGATGATTCGCAGTGTGGACTTCGGCGTCCAGCCGGCATTCGCGTCGACGCGTAAAACCTTGGTCGGGACCATCTCGCGGACCACGCGGACGATGCGTTCGTCCCAACTGCTCCCGAGCTTGAGCTTGAGAACTGGATACTGATCGGCGTCAGCAACGCGCTGGCGTAAAGTGGCTTCGTCCGGCGCGATGCCGATGGTGAAGCTCGTCGGTGGCGACGCAGCGGGGTCGAGACCCCAGAGCTTGTACAGCGGCACACCAAGTCGCTTGCCCACGAGATCGTGCAGCGCCGCGCTCACGCCAGCGCGTGCAGAACCGTTGAAGCGAATCGCGCGCGCCAGGGCATGCTCCATCGCCTCGAGCGACCAACCATCCATGCCCTCGATCGCAGCAGCGAGAATCGGAAGCACTTGCACCACCGTATCCGCCGTCTCGCCGTAAAACTTGCTCGGCGCCGCTTCGCCCCAGCCTGTGCTGCCATCGGGAGCAGTGACGGTGATGCGAACGACGCGATACTCGCTGTCACCGCCGCGCGCGATGACGAATGGGTTCTTCGTGCGGAGCGTGACGATCTCGTGAGTGAGCTTCATGCGCGTTCTGAGGGGACGGGTCGACGGGCAAGTCCCGCGATGCGACGCGGTGTGTCCGCGTCGTCACAAGTTCCAAGGTAAGCGAGCAAGGCATCGGCAAGCGCGTCACCGCGAGCGTATCGGTCGTCCGGCGACTTCTGGAGGCAACGCATCACGATGTCGACGAGCAGCGGAGGCAAGCGCGAATCCACATCGCCGAGGTTCACGGGCTTCTCGTGCACATGCTTGTAGCCGACGGAGAAGGCATCTGCGCCGTCGAACGGCGGAAAGCCCACGAGCGCTTCGTACATCACGACCCCAACCGCGTAGAGATCACTTCGTCCATCGACAAGTTTCCCCATCGCCTGCTCGGGGCTCATGTAGTGCGGCGTGCCCATGGCGCGACCGGTCGCGGTAAGACGGCCATGAAAGCGCGCGGTCGCAATGCCGAAGTCCGTGATGAACGCGTTGCCATCGTCGTCGAACAGCACGTTGTCAGGCTTTACGTCGCGATGCACCACGCCGCGCCGGTGCGCGTGGTCGAGCCCAACCGCCACCTGTGCCATGGCAGCAGCAATCACCATCGGCGCGACGGCGCGATCCTTCTGCACCCTGTCGGCGAGGGACCCGCCGCCGAGGTACGGCATCACGATGTACGTGATCTCGCCCGATCGCCCGAAGTCGAGCAACGGACAGATGAATGGATGCACCAATTGCGCAGCCGCCTCCGCCTCTCGACGGAACCGTTCGGCCATCTCCGAATCGCGCGCGAGATGTGCGTGCAACACTTTCACGACAACGTCGCGCCCAAGCGGCATCTGCTCAGCACGATACACGGTCGCCATGCCCCCACTCCCAAGCCGGCGAAGGATGCGATAGCGGCTTCCCGTTGCTCGGCGCAGTGCGCCAATCTCGTCGTCGGGCTTTTCCTTTGGTGCCTGGTCGATCGCCGGTAACGCGTTGGCGCAGCGGCTGCACACCGCGGCGTGCGCGCGATTCCATGTGCCGCATTCTGGGCAGAACATGGCTTAGGCTCCGAGCTGCATTTGCACGAAGTCGTATGGCGGCCAAGGTCCGGTGAGCTCAAAGCGGATTGTCGTGACGAGCTTCGCCTGCGCGTCAACCTCGCCACGGAACTGTTGCCAGAGATCCTGTTCGACGAGAAACGCCGCGCTCAGCAGTACACCGGCGGCGCGATCAGCGCGCAGCGGAATGGTCGCCACGGCGGAGCTTCGAAGGCTGCGGAGGCTTTCTGCCGCAAGCGCGTCCACGTCGACGGCAGGTGGGAGATTGACGTCCCTTCGGGCTCGCCGATCTTCGCCACTCGTCGCGACGGTGCTCGCGGCGTCGTTCACGTCGGTACGCGAGATGTGCACACGCGCGCCGACGCGATTCTCGACAAAGGTGAGCGCGTCCGACAGTGCACCGTAGTGCAACTCGAGCCAGCGCTCGACACTCTCGGCGGCGCGGAAGACCACGCCTACTGGCGCTGGGAGCACGGGCCCACGCGCGGCGAACGCAGCGACGACGTCGCTTTGCCGGGTGACTGCTGCGTCGCCGAGTTCCGCCTCGCGGTAGTCGGCGCGCCCGCAGATGGCTGCGAGGTCTCGCACCACGATGGTCTCAGTGTCCGCGACGCTCACCTGTGCCATGTGGGCGTCATTGACTGTCACGCCGAACAAGTTCAAGGCCAACCGTTTGCTCCGTCACCAGTGAGCCCGGAAGATACGACCCCTCGCGCGGGCTGGACAGTCGGGCGGCGGCGACTCCTTTGTCATCCTTGCGAGCGCGCGAATCCTTGTCATCCTGAGCGAGCGCGCGAATCCTTGTCATCCTGAGCGAGCGCGCGAATCCTTGTCATGCTGAGCGAGCGCGCGAATCCTTGTCATCCTGAGCGAGCGCAGCGAGTCGAAGGATCTGCACCGGTACAGGCAACGGAAGCCCAGATAGCAGCCGGCAGCCGGCAGAAGAGATCAGGGGGTTGCGGCGTACTAGGCGCAGCTCTCGTGTCGCCACACACCTGTCGGCTGCAGGCTGTCGGCTTCTATCTGAGCGCCTGATTCCTCACAACAGCGCCCTCATGTGCCGCACGCACGCCACGCCCAGCCGTTCCGGTGCATACCCGCCCTCGAGTGCGCTTACGAGCCGTCCTCCACACCACTGTTCCGCTCGCGACACCAACTCCCGCGTCAACAGATCGAAGTCGTCGAGCTCCAGTGTGAAGTTCCCGAGCGGATCACCTGCCATCGAATCGAATCCGGCCGAGAGCAACACGAGATCCGGTGTAAATCCTGCCGTCGCTGCGTCCACGGCTGAGAGCAGCGCGCCCACATACCGTTCACGCGCGAGACCACCCGGCAAGGGCACGTTCCAGACATTGTCATGCGGCCCACGATCATCCGCCGCGCCGGTGCCCGGATACCACGGCCACTGATGCATCGACACAAAGTGAATGTCCGCCGTTTGCTCCACGAGCGCCTGCGTCCCATTGCCATGATGCACGTCCCAATCGACAATCAGCACCTGCTCCGCGCCGTATTTCGCGCGCGCGTAGTGCGCACCTAGCGCGACATTGCCGAACAGGCAAAACCCCATGGAGTGCGCGCGAAGTGCATGGTGCCCCGGAGGACGCACCGCACAAAAGCTGCGCGTTGGCCCTGCGCTGAACGCGAGGTCGAGTGCATCGAGCACAGCGCCCGCACCCGCCGTCGCAGCGCGCCAGGAGCCTGGACTCGCTACAGTATCTGCGTCGAGACGCCCACCTCCACGTTCGACGAGCGCCTCCACCGCCGCGACGTAAACCGGATCGTGCACGATCGCCAACTCGTCCGGCGTCGCATGACGCGCCTCGCGATGATCGAGCAGATGATACAAGTCCATGTCGTCGCGAAGGGCGCGCGGAATGGCGCGAAGCCGTCCCACATGCTCCGGATGACCCCAACCCGTGTCGTGACTGCCGCAATCGGCGTGCGAGATATACGCAACAGGACTCATCGTTCACCCCGAAAGCGCCGCGACCCCGTCTCGGCAAGTAGACACGCGGCGATGAGCAATAGCAACATTAGAGGCAAGGCCTTTCCAGTCGAACGGACAGCACCGTCAACTGCATTAGAGGGCGCGCCGAGCGCAGATACCAATGACGCCAGCGGCGCAGCATCCCCAGCCGCAGAAGGCATGCGCGCGCGCTCCAGCGCCACGGAGCCAACGGCGCTCGACCACCACCGCCGATGCGCCGTAACACCGCTGTTGCCGCCTAGCATACGCCAGCGCCAACTCTCGTCGTAGCCAACCGCGAGGACACGGCCCAGCCCAGCGCGGCGTGCGGCCAAGGCCGGTCCCGCTGCCTGGCGCTCGAGCGTAATCGCATCAAGGCGCACGGCAGTAAGTGCCCGCAACGGAAGATCTCGCGGCGTCACCGAATCGTCTGCCAGAAGAATGCGCCCTGGCAACCGATCGCCCGCACGCGCAGGAGCAAGCGCACGCAGCGGCTCCAGCGCGAGTGCACTGCCATCCACAATCAACCCTCCGCCCGTCGCGACGTAGCGCGCAATCGCCGGCGCGAGGGCGGCCGCGGAGGAGTCGAGCATGACGACAGCATCGTAGCGCGCGGTGTCGATCGGGAAAATGTTGTCGTCACGCACAACGACGCCTGGCGCGGCAGGAATGCTCGCGCGCACGAGCCACCCCGCCTCGCTCAAGGCGGACATGACGAACTTGCTCTCCCAATCAGCGCGGCCGAGCACGAGGACGGCGCGCGTTGATTCGCCTGCTGGCGCAACGGCGCGTGCGGCGAATTTGCCGCGCTCGACGCGCACTGCGCCGACAATACTCGCGACATCAACCGTGGCGCCCGTCTTCGCGCGAATGGTGTCGAGCAGGCCAGCGGAATCCACGACGCTCATTGGCACCGTCCCGCCACCTACGACGAGCAGCCGTGCGCGATCGTCCGGCTCGCGCACGCGCACAGCCTCGATCGCCAGCGCCGGCGGACTGCCGTTCCACCGCACGGCCAACCCGGCCTTACGCAGCGCCACCAGCAAGTCGCGCTCGGCACGCGATGGCATCGCGTCGATACCTACATCCACCGCATGGATGGTTGGATCGGCGATCACCGCGTCAAGATCACGCGCGAGGGCTGAGGTCGACGTCGATCGCGTTCCAGACACCGCGGCAACTGGCCGCGTGCTCCGCCACAGCGCGATCGCCAACGTTGCGAGGAGCGCGGCGCGTAGCAGCCACTCGACTCGCGATCGGAGCTCAGCGCGTGAGCGCATACACCACGATGTTCACGGCGAACTTCGTATTGTCCACCGACAGGAAGCGCTTGTTCTCCGGATGGTAGTTCCACTCGGAGCTGTAGTCCTTGCTGCTGTAAAGCAGCACGAGCCGGCCATTGCGCTCGACACCTGACAATGTCTTGTGCACCAGGTTGTCGCCCCACCCGTTCAACTCGTGGCTCGTCGTTGGCGGCCCATCGTCGAAGACGAAGAAGGAGCGATACAACGGATGCGTCTTTGGCAACGGCTTTGGAATGCCAAACGTGCGACTCAACTCCTCGATCGCCGTCTTGTGAAACGTCCCGTCGATATCGTGGTTGTGATCGTCCACGAAGAGGAGGCCACCACGTTCCGCATAGCGCTGCAGGTTGGTCCGCTCCGCGCTGCTGAATCGCACCGGCAGGTGCCCCGTCATGTAGATGAGCGGGTAGCGAAACAGCGATGGCGACGAGAGCGGTACAATCACGCCCGACGGCGCGACGTCGATTTCCGTGTAACGCGCGATGGTGTCGATGATGTTGGCTGGCACCAGCGGCGCGCTGTCCCAGTCACCGGATTCGTACTGTG
>JBDTMO010000337.1:0-6458 GCA_039934235.1 bacterium
GCGTATCGGGCGCTTCTTCCGGGACCAGCCGACCAACGCCTGGAAGGTGCACCAGCCCACTCCCGGGGATAGTATCGGCCAGCCGGTCCGCAAATTTAGGGGTCACCCACGGATCCTGGTCGCCCCAGACGATCTGCGTCGGCTGTTGGATCCCTCGCAGGTCCACATCTTCCATGTCCTCGTCGTCCACCGAGCGGGCGAGAAGGAGCAGATGGTTGAGCCCTTCCTCGCCGACGTACGGGGCCAGATACCGTGCGACGAGCTTATCCGGCATGTTTTCCGGATCGGCCACACTTCGGCGCAGGAGGTCGCCCAGGATTGGAGCCGCGCCGAGGATGCCCTTGCTCACCTGAAATGCGAACCGGGCGGTATTCCGTTGCATGGAGGTGATATCGCCGGCCGGGATCTCGTCCAGCGCGATCGGATTCACGAGAAAGAGCCGCTCGACACGTTCGGGACGCGTTGCGGCCAATCGCAGGGCGACCGCGCCTCCAAGATCCAGGCCGACAACGGTGGCCTTTGGAAGGCGCAGGGCGGTCAGGCCGCGATCGACGAGATTCGTCTGGGATGCAATGCCGAAGTCGGCGTCGAACGGCCGATCCGACTCGCCGTACCCGAAGAGGTCCATGGCGAACGCGGTGCGATTCGCCAGCGCGATCTCAGGGGCGATTTCACGCCACACGAAGCTGGACGTCCCGAAGCCATGCAGCAGGACGACAGGAGCGCCGCCATGGCCATACCGCTCGACGTGAATCGAGCCCGGCCCAACCGGAATGCGCAACAGATCAGCGTCGATGGGACCTTCCTCCAGGAGCCAGGGTAGTTCGGGGCGCACGCCTCTGACGCATGAGGTAGCTCGCGCACGTGCCGTGGGTCAAGCCCGCGTTGTCAATGCACGCCCCGCGCCGCGAGTTCTTGCCACCGCCCGAACTTTGGGCGAGCGGAGCCGATCGATCGCACCGAAAGCGACCGCGGCGACACGGTTGTCATCCCGAGCGAGCGAACCGAGTCGAAGGATCTGCACTGCATTCCTTGCTTGCATCAAGGCGTATCCTCTCTAGCTTTCGCCCGCGCGCATCGACTTATCTCGAGGAAGACAATGGCAAAGAAGGTTGAATCGAAGGGCAGGGGCACGGCGGGGCGGCCCAGCGTCGTCCGGGCTGCGAAGCGTGGTGGTCCAGGACAGAATTTCTGGATTGCACTTGGCGCGGTGGCGGTAATCGGCATTGGCGCGCTCAGCTGGGTTTCGACTCGGTCCAAGGCAGCGCCGGTCGCGTTCGATCCCAACCTCAAGGCAAAGGGCTACCTGCTCGGCAATGCCTCGGCTCCGGTGGAAATCATCGAGTATGCGGACTTCGAGTGCCCAAGCTGCGGCCAGTACGCGTCACTCACCGAGCCCGACGTCAGGACGCGGCTGGTGAACACGGGGAAGGTGCGCATCAAGTACCTCGATTTCCCCCTCTCGATGCACAAAAACACCTGGGACGCGTCGCTTGCCGCTTCCTGCGCCAACGATCAGGGAAAATTCTGGGAGATGCACGACCAGATCTTCGCGAACCAGGACAAGTGGAACGGCGAAGCAACGAGCAAGCCGCGCAAGCCACTCGGCGCCATCGCGCAGGGGCTTGGGCTCGATATGACGAAATACGACGCGTGCATGGACGCAGAGACGCACCGCGGCCAGATCCAGGCGAATGAGGCCGAGGGCGAACGGCGCGGGGTCAATTCGACGCCATCGTTCGTCATTGGCGGACAGCTCTATCCGGGTGCACTCAGCTTCGACGCACTCAACAAGATTGTCGAGACAGAACTGGCCAAGGCGCCGCCAGCGGCGTCGCAAACTGATTCGGGCGCTGCGGTTCCACCTGCCGACACGAAGAAAGCTGCAGCGCTGACGCCCAAGACGAAGAGCAAATGAACAAGCGCATGCTGGCGGCGCTGGTTGCGCTCGCCGGGATGTTCGTGGCGCTGTACCTCACGTTGTACAAGCTCGGCTACATCGGCACGCTGGTGTGTGCGGTTGGCTCGTGCGAAACGGTGCAGACGTCCAAATGGGCGACGTTCCTGGGGCTCCCTGTGGGCGCCTGGGGCGTGGCGTACTATGTCGCGGTTCTGGTAGTGTCGCTCGCTGGTTTGTCGCCTGCGTTGGCGGAGCGGCGGTCGGTGTCGCAACTGCTCGTGGCCATGACGGGCTGGGGCCTTCTTTTCTCGTTGTGGCTCACGTTTCTCGAGCTATTCGTGATCCACGCGATCTGCCAGTGGTGCGTGATCTCTGCCATCCTGGCCACGGCGCTGTTCGTGATCTGCTGGATGGACCTGCGCGAGGTGACATCCTGGGCAGACGAGCTGGCCGAGGAGCTTCGTGGCACCGGCTACGGCAGCGGCATCCGGAACACGGCCGAAGTCAGTCTGCGGGCAATCACCCCAGAAGACGGTGAACGGTGAACGGTGAACGGTGAACGGTGAACGGTGAACGGTGAACGGTGAACGGTGAACGGTGAACGGTTCACTGCTCACTGCTCACTGTTCACCGCTCACTCCCGTCCCCTACGCGCGCTTTACTCCGCGCTTCGCTTCAGACGAATCACCGAGCCGTAGCGGCGGGCGCGATTCGTCGGGCGCAGCGGAGGCGTCCTCACGCGAGCGGCGGCGATACGGCACAAGATCCTGTCCGAGTACCACGAGCGTGCGCGTGGCCACCGTGCTGGCAAGCGGTTCGGGAATCGACATCAGCCGAATGTATGAATCGATCGCGCGATCGAACGTGAGGTCTTCGGCGAGCGTGTCCACGAACATCAGCGCGTTGTCCACGTGCGTCCGGATGATCGACTCCTCGGCGCGCGCTTGCGCGAGGCGCAGCCGGCGCTCCGCGCTCGGATCGATCTTGCGGGAGAACAGGTTCTCCGGAAACAGTCGCTTGAGCCAACTCCACATGGTCATACCGGTTTGGGGCAGCTCCTGCTAGCGCACGGAATATACCAGAAGCTAAGCTGCTGCTCCACTTACTCCCGCCCCTCCGCAATGCGCCGGATCCATCACAACCTCACGTTCCAGGTTCTCGTCGCAATCACGCTGGGCGTCCTGCTCGGCTTGTATTCGCCGGACACAGCGAAGGCGATGAAGCCGGTTGGCGACACCTTCATCAATCTCGTGAAGATGATCATCACACCGGTGATCTTCCTCACGATTGTACTGGGGATCGCCAACATGAGCGATCTCAAGAAAGTGGGGCGTGTGGGCGGCAAGGCGCTGCTGTATTTCGAGGTCGTGACCACCTTCGCGCTCGCCATCGGGCTCATCGTCGTGAATGTCACGAAGCCAGGCGAAGGGCTGGACGTGAGCGCCCTCGCGAAGGGCGACGTCTCCAAGTACGCGGAGGCAGGCAAGGCACTCACGTTTGTCGACTTCGTGACACACATCGTGCCGTCGAGCGTCGTGGATGCGTTCGCAAAGGGCGACGTGCTGCAGGTGGTGTTCTTCGCCGTGTTGTTCGGTGTGTCTCTCGCGTTCATCGGGGACGCCGGGCGGCCGATCACGGAGTGGCTCGACCGGTTGTCGCTGGTGTTCTTCCGCATCGTGGCGCTCGTGATGAAGGTCGCGCCCATCGGCGCATTCGGCGCGATGGCGTACACCGTCGGCGCGTTTGGCGTAAAGAGCCTGCTGCCGCTGGGACGCCTGATGCTCGACGTCTATCTCACGATGGCGATCTTCATTTTCGTCGTGCTGAACCTCGTGTTGCGCTGGTATGGATTCTCGCTGTGGGAATACCTCAAGTTCATTCGCGAGGAAATCCTCATCGTCCTCGGCACGTCGTCGAGCGAGGCGGCGCTGCCGAGAATGCTGGACAAGATGGAGCGGTATGGCTGCACGAGATCCGTGGTGGGACTGGTGATTCCCGCGGGATACTCATTCAACCTGGATGGCACGTCGATCTACCTCTCGATGGCGACGCTGTTCATCGCGCAGGCCTTTCACGTGCAGCTCACGATCGTTCAACAGCTCAGCGTACTCGGCGTGTTGATGCTGACGTCGAAGGGCGCCGCCGGTGTGACGGGCTCTGGGTTCATCGTCCTTGCGAGCACGCTTGCGGCGATGCGGGTGGTGCCCGTGGAAGGCCTGGCGATTCTGCTCGGCGTCGACCGATTCATGAGCGAAGCGCGCGCGATCACGAACCTCATTGGCAACGGTGCGGCAACGCTGGTCGTCGCGCGGAGCGAGAATGCGTTCGACGACAACGCGCGCGCAGTCGCCGTCGCGGAACTGTCCGCCGAGCGGCGAGCAGGCGCAACGGCATAGCGGCGCTGGCCAAGGCGCACCGAGAGAGATCCCGACACGCTTCGCGCGGGCGGGATGACAGCAGTTACGTCTTCACCACCACGCCGCAGGCGATCCTTGCCCCGCTGTTCCCGCTGGGATCAGTACGCTGGTCGTCGGGCAGCGCGTGCAGCACGATGGAGCTTCCATCTGCATCGAGCAGGGAATTCGGGCCCGGAGACAGCGTGAAGCGCGTCAACGTCGCAACGAAGCTGGTATGACCGAACGAATCCACGGTCAGTGCCTCGAGATCACCAGCGTGCGGACCATCGGGCGAGAACAATCCGTGCTTCTTGCCGGCTGGATTGAAGTGCCCGCCAGCTGACGCGAACGCACCAGCAGCATCGCACTTGCCGACGGTGTGCAGGTGAATCCCGTGCTGGCCTGTCGTTGCGCCTCGCGCGATCTCGATGGCGATGGCGACCCCAGGAGTGCCGGGCGTCTCCGTAAAGCGCACGTTGCCCACTTCTTTCCCGAGCGAATCGAGAAGGAAAGCGGTGGCGCGAATCGCATTATCGGCCACCGGCGCCGACCGAACGTGACATGCACCCACAGCGCCGAGTGCGGCGATACCGAGAAAAACTCTGATTGTGCCACGAAGTTGCAGTGTCATGTGTGTTGGGTCCAGGTAGTCCACGTTAAACGCATCAGCTCTCCTCGGCTTCATACATGTCCTTCAGCGAATTGACCACATTGGGATCGGCAAGCGTCGTCGTGTCGCCGAGCGCGCGGCCTTCCGCGATGTCGCGGAGTAGACGCCGCATGATCTTTCCTGATCGCGTTTTCGGCAGGTCTGCACTGAAGAGAATGTCGTCCGGCCGGGCAATCGCGCCGATTTTCTGAGAGACGAAATCTCGGAGTTCATCCCGGAGCGCAGGCGATTGGTGGAAACCCTCGCGCAGGGTGACGAACGCGGCGATCGCCTGCCCTTTCAGGTCGTGCGTCTTGCCGACCACCGCGGCTTCTGCCACGGCCGGATGCTCCACCAGCGCGCTCTCGACTTCCATGGTGCCAATGCGATGTCCGGCGACATTCAGCACGTCGTCGACGCGGCCGAGGATCCAGAAGTTGCCGTCGTCGTCGCGCTTGGCGCCGTCACCGGGAAAGTAGATGTCGGTGCGACCCGGCCACTTGGAGAAATACGTCTCCACATAGCGTGCGTCGTCACCCCAGATGGTGCGGAGCATTGACGGCCACGGCTTCATGATGGCGAGCAAGCCCCCGCCAACCTTGATCTCATTCGCATGCGCGTCGAGAAGCGACACGGTGTAGCCGGGCAGCGGTTGGGTCGCGCTCCCAGGCGTCGTTGACGTGATGCCGGGCAAGGGAGAAATGGCGATCGAGCCCGTTTCCGTTTGCCACCACGTATCGACAATGGGGCAGCGATTCCCGCCGATGTGTTCACGATACCACATCCACGCCTCGGGATTGATCGGCTCACCGACGGATCCGAGGAGGCGTAACTGCGAGAGATCGCGCTTTGCGGGCCAGTGGTCGCCCCACTTCATGAAGGCACGAATTGCCGTAGGCGCCGTGTAGAGAATGGTGACGCCGAATCGCTCGCAGATCTCCCAGAAGCGATCCTTCTCCGGCCAGTCTGGAGCGCCTTCGTACAGCACGCAGGTGGCACCGCACGCGAGCGGACCATACACGAGATAGGTATGGCCCGTGATCCAGCCGACGTCCGCCGTGCACCAGTACACGTCGCTCTCGTTGAGGTCGAACACCATTTCTGTCGACGACGCGGCACCGACCATGTAGCCGCCGGTGGTGTGGACAATGCCCTTGGGTTTGCCGGTTGTTCCCGATGTGTACAGGATGAAGAGCGGATCCTCGGCGTCCATTGCCTCGGGCTCGCACCACATGGGCGCATTGCGCATGAGGCGGTGCCACCACTTGTCGCGCACTTCCGTCATCTCTGCGCCCGCCTCACCGCTGACAGCGCCTGCACGCCGCTGCACGACGACAACGTGCTCGATCGACGGTGTTTCCTCGAGCGCCTTGTCGGCGTTGCGCTTGAGGGGCACGACCGAGCCGCGGCGATAGCCGCCGTCCGCGGTGATGAGGATCTTGCACTGCGAGTCGTTGATGCGGTCGCGTACCGATTCCGCTGAAAAGCCGCCGAAAATCACCGAATGGATGGC